>JBJOOI010000166.1:0-4424 GCA_046051375.1 Bacteroidota bacterium
ACGGTGATTCGTGAAAAGAGGGCCGTCAATGTTGCCAGATAATAAATAGATTTTGTAATAAATAGGAATAATTATACTTTTGCACTCCAAATTTTTAGGTTATGAATCAAGCTATCGCATTTGTACACGAGCAGTTGACTCCGGTCAACAATTTCCCTAAGTTCAAAGCCGGTGACAATGTTACCGTTAACTATAAGATCATTGAAGGAAACAAGGAAAGGATCCAGAGCTTCAAAGGTGATGTGATCAAGCGCCAGGGAACTGCAGGAACTGCGACATTTACCGTAAGGAAAATGTCTGATGGTGTTGGTGTTGAAAGAACTTTCCCCGTTGCCTCACCCAACATTGAATCAGTTACCTTGAACAAAACCGGTAAGGTTCGCCGTGCCAAGCTTTACTTCCTCAGGGAAAGAAGCGGTAAAAGGGCAAGGATCAAGGAAAAAAGGGTTAGATAATTCCTGCTACAATTTTTTGTTAATCCCGCCTTGTGCGGGATTTTTTTATGCCCAGGCTTCCTAAAGCCATGAAAAAAATAGTAGATTTGTCTTCTATTAAAATTTAAAACTATGTTATCCAATAGCGCATTTTTGTTGGCAATGCCAGGTGGTTCTGAGTGGATCTTCATCATACTTGCAGTTTTGATCCTTTTTGGAGGCCGCAAAATCCCTGAATTCATGCGTGGGATTGGAAAGGGCATCCGTGAATTCAATGATGCAAAATCCAACGTAAAGAAAGAGATCGAAGACGGCATGCAGGAAAAAGACAAGCCAGCTGCCCATTAATTCTTAGGTAACAGGATTGTACATTCACCATTCAATATCGGAACTCCGAAGAGCATTGTCATGCGGCGAACTCAGCTGCACCGACATCACTTCATCATACCTTGCCCAAATCACAAGCAGGCAACACTTGAATGCCTTTGTCGAAGTATTTGCGGAAGAGGCGCTACAAAGGGCCAAAATCCTTGACCAAAAACAAAACAACCCCAAGTCCTGGGGAAAACTCTACGGCGTAGTCATTGGGATCAAAGATGTACTCTGCTATAAAGATCATCATGTAGGGGCTGCATCGGGCATCCTGAAAGGCTATACAGCCATTTACAATGCAACAGCCATTCAACGCTTGTTGGATGAAGATGCCATCATCATTGGCAACCTGAACTGCGATGAATTTGCCATGGGCTCCTCCAATGAAAACTCTGTTCATGGCAGGGTCTTGAACGCAGCTGACGAGAGCAGGGTACCGGGAGGCTCATCAGGTGGATCAGCTGTGGCTGTGCAGGCCAACATGTGTATGGTCAGCCTGGGATCTGACACAGGCGGCTCGGTAAGACAGCCAGCAGATTTTTGTGGCATTGTTGGCATGAAACCCGGCTATGGAAGGATTTCCCGTTACGGACTCCTGGCTTATGCCTCTTCCTTTGACCAAATAGGCATTTTCTCCAAAAACATAGAAGACCTCTCGATTGTACTTTCAGTAATTGCAGGAGAGGATGAATTTGACAGCACCTGCAGCAATGCCCCCGTTCCAGAATATGTGGACCAGCTCGGTTCTGACAGAAAGTATCGCCTGGCCTACTTCCCACAAAGTCTTGAACACCCATCACTGGATCATGAGATCAGAAAAAACATCCAGGACTGGATGGAAATGCTGAAGAATGCTGGTCATACCATAGAACCTGTTGATTTCAATTACCTTGACCATATTGTTCCTGCATATTATGTGTTAACCACTGCAGAAGCTTCTTCCAATCTTTCGCGTTACGACGGCATCAAATTTGGTTATCGAACCAGCAGCCAGACCACTCACCTGAATGAGCTCTACAAAAAAACCAGGTCAGAAGGATTCGGGAAGGAAGTCAAACGAAGGATCATGCTCGGTACCTTCGTACTCAGTACTGGTTACTATGATGCCTATTATGCCAAGGCACAACAGGTGCGCCGGCTGATTGCAGACAAGACCAATGAAGTATTTGCGGATTATGACCTTATCCTGATGCCAACTACCCCTTCAACAGCCTTTCGTTTTGGTGAAAAAAGCAATGATGCGGTTGAGATGTTTCTGGGCGATCTTTATACCGTCTATGCCAATCTTGCAGGCATCGCAGGCATATCCCTCCCCCTCTTTAAACACTCCAATGGCATGCCTTTTGGCGTGCAGGTGATGTCTGACAGATTGCAGGAAAATAAACTCCTGGATTTTTCCTCCTGGGCCATGAAAGCATAACCATGGGTAAATCCAACATAGCATTCATACTGGCCATTTTCCTGTTTATTTCAAGCCATGCTGCAACAATACATCAACAGGATACCAGCAAACTCCCCAAAATACAGTGGGATGAATTGAACCCGCGCGCAGTCGGATTTGTAAAGGATTACCTAGAAATTCATGAAGCCCGTTTGACCAACATGAAATCCTGGGGACAGCCCTATTTCATCATGATTGAATCTGTCCTCAACCGATACCACCTGCCTCCATCGCTCAAATACCTGGCCGTCATTGAATCAGACCTCAAGAGCACTGCATTGTCCTCTGCAGGAGCTGTTGGTCCTTGGCAATTCATGCCGGGCACCGCAAAAGACCTGGGCCTGATTGTTACTGCCACAAGAGATGACAGAATGGATCTTTATAAAAGCACCCATGCTGCAGCAAAATTTCTGAGCAGGCTCTATGAACAGCTGGGAGATTGGTTGCTGGTGGTGGCGGCATACAACGGGGGACCTGCAAGAGTAGAAAAAATCATCGAGACAAAGAAGTCAAGGGATTTCTGGATGATTCAACATCAATTACCTGCAGAATCCAGGAACCATGTAAAGAAATTCATTGCCACCCACTATATTTTTGAACGCAATGGCAGTGAAACAACGGGAATGAAAAAAAATGAAGAGCAGATACATGTACTCTCTGCAGAAGAACTTTCCTCAACAGATACCGTTAGCATTACAGGCAGGTATTCAAGTCAGGTCATCACCAAAAATCTTGCCATTGACCTTGTCCAGTTCAACAAATGGAACCCGGATTTTGATAAAAAAGTATCATCAGAAACCTATCCCATCAGGTTGCCCAAAGAAAAAATCATGGTATTCAATCAAAAGCGAAACCAGATTGCCCAGGAATCAATCTTGCTGATCATGCAACAGAACTTAGGCGCGGGAGATGGATTTCCTGAACCTGTCAAACTGCCTGCTCCGATAAGAAATATGAAGCCAGTAAAGAAGAGAGGATAATCTAGAAATCATCGTCGTCGTCAAATCCTCCACCGCCACCTGCGCCATCATCAAAATAACCCAGATCCTTGAACTCATCGTCGATTGAAAAGTCCTCGTCTTCTGAAGCTTTTTTACCGCCTGATTTGGAAGACTTGGACTTGGGAATATCAAATTCCTGAAAGTCAGGGTCCCAGCTGTCATCATCTTCTGATTTTTCCCAATCATCTTCCACATCAACATCTGCGTCGTCGTCGTCATCAGAAGATCTTCCTGATTTTTTTGCAGGCAATTCATCGTCCTGATCAAAATCATCATCATCTTCCTCTTTCTTCTTCGACTTTGGTGCTGACTTTGCAGCTTTTGAAGAAGCCTCACTTCCTGAAGGTGTAGCGGTAACCTTTTTTTCTTTTATTGACTTTGCCATAGCAACATGCGATTTACACTGTAAAATTTCTGAGACTTTTTTACTTGACCAAATATTTTGAAAATATTTTTTCTTTTAATGCAGATTACGATGCTTTGATGATCTGATCACGCTCTGGACCATTGGAAATATAGCTGACATCAACACCTAAATATTGATTGATGAAAGCAATATAGTGCTTCATTTCTTCGGGAAGACTGGCATTGTCCCTGATCTTTGTTATGTCTGTTTTCCATCCTGCAAACTGCTCATAATGAGGGGCTATAGGCATTTTCGCCATCTGGTAAGGAACCGCTTTTTCTTGTTTGCCATCGATACCATAACTGGTACAAACAGAAAGTTCTTCAAAGGCATCAAGCACGTCCGCCTTTGTCATGACAATCTGTGTTACACCATTGACCATGCAAGCGAAATTCAACGCAACAAGATCAATCCAACCGCACCTGCGGGGCCTGCCGGTGGTGGCACCAAATTCACTGCCTATTTTTCTCAGGCGTTCGCCTGTTTCATCATGCAATTCTGTAGGGAAAGGTCCGCTACCCACCCTTGTGCAATATGCCTTGGTCACACCAATGACTTCTTTGATTTTCTGGGGAGCAATGCCCAATCCTGTGCAAACTCCTGCTGAAATAGTGTTGGAGGAAGTAACAAATGGGAATGTTCCGAAATCAACATCCAGCATGCTGCCCTGGGCACCTTCCGCAAGTACTTTTTTCCCTTCCCTGATTTTCTCATTGATGAAATACTCACCATTGACAATCTTCAGGCTGCGCATGAATTCAATGCCCTCA
>JBJOOI010000167.1:0-4420 GCA_046051375.1 Bacteroidota bacterium
CTGACGGTACTGATGTTCAAGCCCATTTTCACCATGATTTCAATCCCGTAAAAAAGCGAAAAAACAATTCCTTCCTGTGAAGCCCTTGCCAGGTGCGCATTGTTATGGCGATTGAAATGCAGGTTCTTGATCATCGAGCCTGGATCTCTGTTTTCCAGCACCCGCTCTGCTCCATTGCCAAAAGGATAGCAAAGCAACCCTTCAGATCCTACAGGCACAGAAGAAGCCAGCCTGTTCATTTCAGGATAAGAATATCCGTTGAACACATTTTTCTGCAACCAGCTGTTGAGTATCCCTGTACCATTGATACAAAGCAGTACACCATATCGTTTTTCTGCAGCGGTATGATTGACATGAACAAAAGTATTCACCCTTGATTGAGGATCGTAAGATGGTTGATCAATGACCCCATAAACAACACCGGAAGTACCTGCAGTTGCAGCAATTTCTCCAGGCTTCAATACATTCAAAGAAAATGCATTGTTGGGCTGATCTCCTGCGCGATAAGCAACAGGAATATTGGCTGAAATGCCCAATGAATCAGCGGCTTTCGGCGTCACAAAACCCTGCTCACCAAACTGCGGAACGGTTGAACAAAGCAAGGTTTCACTGATGCCATAATGCTTGAGCAAATCATGGGAAATGGTCTCATTTTTGGCATCCCAAAGGATGCCTTCTGAAAGACCGGAAACAGTTGTTTTCATTTCACCTGTCATGCGAAAAGCGATATAATCACCAGGCAGCATTATTTTGTGAATCCTTGCAAACACTTCGGGCCTATTGTCTTTAACCCACTTTAATTTTGAGGCAGTAAGATTACCGGGAGAGTTCAAATAATGTTCCAAACAAAATTCCTCACCCAATGATTTGAAGGCTGTGTTGCCGGTTTCAACGGCGCGACTATCGCACCAAATGATAGAGGGCATTACAGGTATTCCATCACGGTCCACTGCCACAAGACCATGCATCTGGTATGAAATACCAATGGCAGCAATTTCGTTTTTAGCATAGGAAAATTCACTGGACAAAAGACTCATGGCATTGCAAAGTTCATCCCACCAAAGATTGGGATCCTGCTCCGCAAATCCTTTCTCAGGAGAAATAATTTTCATCTCAGAAGATGGGGAGAATGCAGATGCAACGCATTCACCACTATCAATGTCTACCAAGGCACATTTCACAGATGATGACCCAATGTCTACGCCCAATAAATACTTCATTGTTTTGTTTTTTATCATGCGGCCTGTTGGTTAAACACCCTAAACCAGGCCTTCAAAAATTATTTAATTGTTGAAAAACGATAAATGGTCTGGCTTTTCCAGGTTTCTCCTGGCTTCAACAAAGTACTTGGGAATGAGGGCTGGTTGGGGGAATCCGGAAAATGTTGTGTTTCCAAACAGAATCCAGTCCTGTATTGATAAGCCATACCTCTTCCTTTTTCATTGCCATCCAAGAAATTACCGGTATAGAACTGGACACCAGGTTCAGTGGTAAAAACTTCCATTTTTCTGCCGGAGGTTTTCTCTGTTACCACTACCGCTGGTGTCTTGATATCCGTTGAATTCAGCACAAAGTTGTGATCATACCCCAAGCCATAAACCAATTGTTGCTCATTGGCTGCAATATCCTTCCCTATTGGCTTTGCAGAGGAAAAATCAAATGCCGTTCCACGCACTTCCTTCAATTCGCCAGTGGGTATCAATGTGCTGTCGACAGGCGTAAATGTAGATGCATTGATCATCATATCATGATCAAGAATGGTCTTAGAGGGATCACCAGTCAGGTTGAAATATGCATGGTTGGTAACATTGATGACAGTAGGCTTATCGGTTGTTGCGCTATAGTCAATGACAAGGCTGTTGTCCTCCCTTAGGGAATAAATGACGGTGAGGTTCATTTCGCCTGGATACCCATTTTCACCATCCTTAATTTTGATCGAAAAACTGATGGCGTCGTTCATTTGCCTTACGTCCCAAACCTGCTTATCAATGCTATTGACTCCTCCATGGAGAGAGTTGATGCCGTTGTTTTGAGGAGCTGTAAATGACTGGCCATCGATACTGAATTTTCCATTGGCGATGCGGTTGGCATAGCGCCCAACAATACATCCAAAATAGGATTTACCTGCAAAAAGATCCTTGGCACTATCATATCCCAATACAACATTTTCCATTTTTCCGTCCCTGTTGGGGACCTCTATGCTCAAAATGGTTGCACCATAGTTTGAAAATGCCACAGACATCCCACCCTTGTTGGACAACCTGAACATTTGTACTTTTTTCCCATCAAGGGTGTCCGTAAACGCCTTTTCCATTTCCATATCAGCTTTGGTTTTATTGTTTTTTTCTGGCTCAACTACACATGAGGAGAAGCCAAGAAGAAGCATTTGTACAACGACAAGCAGTTTTTTCATTTCATTTGTTTGTAGGTCAGACAGCATTGCCCGAAAATGCAATATAATATTTTGCGGTGAATCAACCCTCCTGAAGCATCATTTGGCTTTATCATAATTATTGGGGAACTGATTGAACCAAAACAATCACCCATTGTTACGAAATAGGGAAAAAAGAGGGAATATAGATAAGATATACCCTCCCCCGTTTTTTACAAAGCTTTAAAAAGCTGAAATTTGCGTTTTTAAAAGACTGAGCAATATGCACGAGGAAAATGATGATATTTTAGAACAGATCACCTCATCGGAATACAAATATGGTTTTGTAACTGATATTGAGGCGGATGAGGCACCAAAAGGCCTAAGCGAGGACACCGTAAGGTTCATTTCAGCCAAAAAAAATGAACCGGCCTGGATGTTGGAATACCGCCTGAAAGCATATAGGCATTGGCTTACCATGGAAGAGCCCAAATGGCCGAACGTGGAATATCCCCCTATCAATTACCAGGACATCATCTATTATTCAGCGCCCAAGCAAAAAATTGCACCAGACAGCCTTGATGACATCGACCCTGAACTCAGGAAAACCTTTGAAAAGCTCGGCATTTCACTCAATGAGCAAAAAAGGCTCACAGGCGTGGCAGTAGATGCTGTAATCGATAGCGTTTCTGTGGCAACCACCTTCAAGGAGGAACTTTCAAAAGTGGGGGTAATTTTTTGCTCCATGAGTGAGGCCATCCAGGATCATCCTGAATTGATTCAAAAATACCTGGGGTCAGTAGTACCTCCAACAGATAATTTTTTCAGTGCATTGAATGCCGCTGTCTTCAGTGATGGCTCATTCTGCTTCATCCCCAAGGGGGTAAGATGCCCCATGGAGCTGTCTACCTATTTCCGCATCAATGCAGCCAATACCGGTCAATTTGAAAGAACCCTGATTGTAGCGGAAGATGAGGCCTATGTCAGCTATCTGGAAGGTTGTACGGCTCCCATGCGGGATGAGAATCAACTCCACGCCGCGGTTGTTGAAATCGTTGCCATGGAAAAAGCTGAGGTGAAATACTCAACGGTGCAGAACTGGTACCCTGGAGACAAGGAAGGAAAAGGTGGCATCTATAATTTTGTAACCAAGCGTGGCATCTGTGCTGGCGATCATTCAAAAATATCCTGGACCCAGGTAGAAACCGGATCGAGCATCACCTGGAAATACCCCAGTGTCATCCTTAAAGGAGACTTCAGCATTGGAGAGTTTTATTCCGTTGCCGTTACCAATAATTTTCAACAGGCCGATACCGGAACCAAGATGGTTCACCTCGGAAAAAACACCAAGAGCCGGATTGTTTCCAAAGGCATCTCTGCGGGAAAGAGCCAGAACTCTTACCGAGGTTTGGTCAGCGTTGCAAAAAATGCAGGCAATGCAAGAAACTTTTCCCAATGTGACTCATTGCTCCTCGGAGACAAATGTGGTGCACATACCTTCCCTTACATCGAGGTGAAAAACAATACAGCTGTTGTGGAGCATGAGGCAACAACTTCCAAGATTGGCGAAGACCAGATTTTCTATTGCAACCAAAGAGGTATTGATACAGAAACCGCAGTTGCTTTGATTGTCAATGGTTTCGCCAAGGAGGTAATGAATCAGCTTCCCATGGAATTCGCTGTAGAAGCCCAAAAGCTTCTTGCCATCAGCCTTGAAGGAAGTGTCGGATAATTTCAAACAAAAAAAGACAAAAGAAAAATATGCTAAAGATCAACAATCTGCAAGCCAGAATTGAAGAAAAGGAAATCCTCAAGGGCATCAACCTTGACATCAAGCCAGGTGAAATTCATGCCATCATGGGGCCCAATGGCTCAGGCAAAAGCACACTGGCCTCTGTTCTTGCAGGTAGGACAGACTATGAAGTAACCGGAGGAACTGTGGAATTCATGGGCAAGGATTTGCTGGAGCTGTCTCCTGAAGATAGGGCTAAAGAAGGATTATTTCTTGCCTTCCAATATCCTGTCGAGATCCCTGGAGTAAGCACAACA
>JBJOOI010000168.1:0-4403 GCA_046051375.1 Bacteroidota bacterium
GGAACGGGTGGAAGCATTTTGATCATCGGATCTGCCGCCGGTGTAGCAGCCATGGGGCTCACCAAGATTGAATTTTTCTGGTACATGAAAAAAATCAGCCTCTGGGCTTTGTTGGGCTACCTGTCAGGTGCATTGGTATTTATAGCGATGAACTGGCATTAAACCAAGTTGCTCAAGAAATCAATGTCCTTTTGCTGCAAGAAAACGCTCAGCATCAATGGCTGCCATGCACCCACTTCCAGCAGCAGTAATGGCCTGTCTGTAATGTTTGTCTTGGACATCACCACATGCAAAAACACCTTCGATATTTGTTTTTGATGACCCTGGAATGGTCTTGATGTATCCTGCCTCATCCATTTCCAGGAATTCCTTGAAAATAGAAGAATTGGGTTCATGGCCAATGGCCACAAAAAATCCTGAAATCGGAATTTCCTGCTTCTCACCAGTTTTGTTGTTGAGGATTCTTACGGCTTCCACCTTCTTGTCTCCAAGAATTTCATCTGTATCTGTATTCCAGTACATTTTGATGTTCGGAGTATTCATCACACGATCCTGCATTACCTTTGAAGCACGCATCTGGTCTTTGCGGATGAACATGTGAACGGTAGTGGCCAATTTGCTGAGGTAATGGGCTTCTTCAGCTGCAGTATCACCAGCGCCAACAATAGCTACTTCTTTCCCCCTGAAAAAGAATCCATCGCAAACAGCACAAGCACTCACTCCATAACCATTCAATCTTTGCTCGCTTTCCAACCCCAGCCATTTGGCAGAAGCACCGGTAGCAATCACCACCGTATCAGCATGCATTTCTTTTTCTTCATCAATCCATATCTTAAATGGCTGGGATGAAAAATCTACCTTGGTAGCCAGACCATATCGGATATCAGCACCCATCCGCTTGGCCTGTTTTTCAAAATCGACCATCATTTCTGGGCCCTGAATCCCTTCGGGATAACCGGGATAGTTTTCCACCTCAGTGGTGATGGTAAGCTGTCCACCGGGCTGGATTCCCTGATACAATACAGGGTGCAGATTGGCTCTTGAGGCATAAATGGCTGCGGTATACCCAGCAGGGCCAGAACCAATGATCAAACAACTTACTTTTTCTATGGTGGATGTGCTCATCTTGTAAATTTTACTGTCTGCAAAAATAGCGTTTAAGCAATAGAGTTTGTCAATTAAATCAGACTATTTGCCCAATAGTTTAATTGAATGATGCAATATCAAGATTAACGCGGGATGATGATGGTTCTGTACTGGCAACCATATCCACCAAAATAACCAAGGGCATCATTGCTGATATTGGATAAAATACGAATAGGACTGGAAAACGGGTTGCCTACACTTTGGAAATTGAATTCACTGGTTCTCCAAAAATCATAGGTCTGCCTATCAATATTGCAGAGCTTGATCATTACCGTATCGCCTCTTTTAAAATAAGATGTACTGTCTGAAAACTGGGTATTCTTATCAAACCCTTTGTCTACGGGGACACTGTATTGTTGTCCATCAATCACCTGATCGTCAAACACACTGTTGAACCCGGGCAAAAAAGGCTGTTGACCAGCTTTGGTAAAAAAACGGATATAATCACCAAGCCCTGGCCTGTCTGTTGCCTTGATCATTACTTTTACACGGTTGCTGTCTTTTGCCAATGGAACTTTTTCCCACCAAATAGAATCAATTTTTCTTGTGGTTTCAGGAATGGTGGTTTTTGCATTGTAGACATTGCCCTCTGCCTCAATAACGATGCTGTAAGAAGACTTGAGTTTGCCCAGGAAGGTCAGAGACTGACCACTGGTGGTATAAAAATAGATTTTTGTACCTGTGGAATTTTTAATGGAATCTTCTTTGAGCAATACCTCAGTTGAGCCATCAGTAATGCGCACCTTGGCATTGCGAACAAAAGAAGAAGAAAGCACAGCAGGGTCAATTTTGCTGAAATAATCGAGGCTTTTGGAAAGGAAAACCATGGGTGGACGCCCATTCTCTATCGTGGCATCAACAACCAATCTGCTCATACTGGGATCCAACTGGATGTTGATGTCCTTTTCGCAACTTGCAGCCAAAAAACAGAAAAAAAGAATAATGAAATACCTCATGGCATTGAAACAACCAAACGGGTGGAAGAGTTCAAAAAAAAGCCCCGCAATTGCGGGGCTGTAAAATACTTATTAACCTAAATATGCTTTCAGCGCATTGCTGTAACGTGCTTTTTGGAGGCGTTTGATGGCCCTTTCCTTGATTTGACGAATACGCTCTTTGGTAAGATCATATTTCTGACCAATTTGTTCAATGGTAACACCATTCTCTCCATCCAGTCCAAAATAGGCATTCACAATCTCGGCTTCACGAGGGCTCAATGATTTGAGCACGCGACGGATCTCAGCACGAAGGGAGTCCTTCATTACATCATCATCCGTATCATCACCACCCTGCAAAAGATCACCCATGGCTACATCTTCAGCTTCGTGTACGGGCGCATCCAATGAAGTATGACGGGTATTGCTTTGGAAAATATTGTTGATTTCTGTTTCGCTCATTTCCAAGATATCGGCAAGCTCTTCGGTTGATGGCTCACGCTCATGCTCCTGTTCAAAAGCCATATAAGCTTTGTTGGCCTTGTTGTAGGTACCAATTTTGTTTTGAGGAAGACGCACCAAACGGCCTTGTTCAGCCAATGCCTGAAGGATGGATTGACGAATCCACCAAACAGCATAGGAAATGAATTTGAAACCTTTTGTTTCATCAAACCTTTGGGCAGCCTTGATCAATCCGAGATTACCTTCATTGATCAGGTCACTCAAAGAAAGACCCTGATGTTGGTATTGTTTTGCAACCGAAACCACAAAACGAAGATTGGCCTGAACCAATTTATCCAAAGAACGCTGATCGTTCATTTTGATGCGCTGGGCGAGAATGGTCTCTTCTTCCGGCGTGATCATCGATATTTTAGAAATTTCCTGAAGGTACTTCTCTACCGCCTGTGAGTCGCGGTTTGTAATCTGTGTAGCTATTTTTAATTGCCTCATGGTAGAATTTGGGTCTATCTTGATAATAAGGGTGAGCGATCTTGGCAAATTGCCAATCCTTGTTGATTTTCAGAGGTAAGGTAATAGCTGCAAAAGTAAAATTCATTTTCCACAAATCATAGGCATTAAACAAAAAAGGCGTTTTTTTTATGAAAACCAACAAAATATGTTGGCCAAAAGTTGAAAACATTCGGATTTAACCGGCTTTGTTGAATTAATTTTGTCAAATGATCATAGACTTAAGATCTGATACAGTCACCAAGCCCTCAAAGGCCATGCTGGAGGCCATGCATCAGGCTCCTGTTGGGGATGATGTTTTTCAGGAAGACCCATCCATCAATGCGTTGGAATTATTTGCCGCAGCAATGTTTGGAAAGGAAAAAGCCCTTTTTTGCCCCAGTGGTACCATGACCAACCAAATTGCGATCAGGTGCCATACCCAACCTGGTGATGAAGTCATTTGTGATGAACTTTCGCATATTTATCAATACGAAGGCGGTGGAATAGCATCCAACTCCGGTGCTTCTGTAAAATTATTGCAAGGAGACCGCGGAAGGATTACTGCATCTATGGTAGAATCATCCATCCATAATCCTGATGATATCCATAAACCGCTTTCGAGGCTGGTGGTTTTAGAAAACACAGCCAACCGTGGCGGAGGAAGTTGTTATGATTTCAATGAAATACTGGCAATTGGTGCTGTGGCCCGGAAGCATGGCCTTTCATTTCACATTGATGGTGCAAGATTATTCAATGCTCTGGTTACCAAGGGAGAAACTGCACCGCAATATGGTCAGGCCTTTGACACCATTTCCATTTGTTTGAGCAAGGGTCTGGGTGCACCCGTAGGCAGTCTTTTGCTGGGAGATGCAGCCTTCATCAAGAAGGCCCGACGCATCAGAAAAGTTTTTGGAGGCGGTATGCGGCAGGCCGGTAGTTTGGCGGCAGCAGGATTATATGCATTGCAAAACAATGTAGACCGGCTCAGCACAGACCATGCACATGCCAAAGCCATCGAAGCAATACTCCAGGAAAAATCCTTTGTAAAGGAAGTTGTGCCCGTAGAAACCAATATTGTGATTGCCGAATGCATGCCAGATTTCAACCTATCGGCATTCATCTCCAGCATGAGCAATAAAGGCGTTTTGTTTTTTGCCATCTCCCCTACCCGTTTCAGGATGGTTACCCACCTGGATATCCATGCAGACATGATCAATCAATTAGAAGACAGTTTAAAACAATACAACTAATGCCCTTCCCTACCATCAATCCTACAAAAACCCAAGCTTGGAAAAAACTTGAATCACACGCAAAAGAAATGAAGCAAGTGCACATGCGCGAGCTTTTCAAGAATGACCCATCTCGTTTTGA
>JBJOOI010000169.1:0-4389 GCA_046051375.1 Bacteroidota bacterium
AAGTGGTTATTTTGAGTCCGTAACCTTGAATCCAGTTGTTAGGATAACAGACCCAGCCAGAATAGAAGAGACAAATGAATTACACCACATGTCAAACAAGTATTGTTTTATTGCTAATTCCTTGAATTTTAAGGTTAGCCATCATCCAATCTGTCATGTAGTAGATTGACTTAAACTGCAATTCGCCTGGTAAATTCTTGTCAAGTGTATTAGGTATTTGCTGGAAAATGGTAACGACAAGGTTACCAAAAGAATAAACCAGGTTTAGCTTGATTTATCCCTTTTTTCGTTTACGCCACCAGCACAATTATCAGCTTTGCATTAAAACTTGTGCAAACGTTTGCACAAATAATTAATGACTTAATTAGGTATATTGTTAATGTTTCGCCAATTTTTGCAATCGGTAGGGATGGAAAAATGGTCTATATGGCTTTGAATTCATCATCCACGCTGTGAGCATCACTTGGCGTTACAGATTAATTCACTACACCAAACCAAGTTATGAAACCAAAACATTTCCTGTGCTTTCTGTTGGCTTGTTGCTTTGCTGTTTCCTCTTCCTATTCGCAAGAAGGAACAGTATTGGTAGCAGGTCTTGTGAAGGACAAAGCCGGCATGCTGATTGCCAATGCCAGTGTCACTGAAAAAGGTACTCAAAATGCTGTTGTTACAAATGCCAGCGGCCTATTCAGTATTCGTGTAAAAAATGCAAATGCTTTAATTGTGTTTAGTGCAGTTGGTTATGCACCGCTGGAACAGGTTGCAGTCACAACCGGCAACATGGTTGTTGAGATGGAGATTAAAGCTGAAAATTTGAGTGAAGTAGCTGTCGTAGGCTATGGTAGGCAGAAGAAAATCAGCGTTGTGGGCTCACAGGTTACCGTAAAACCAGAGGAGTTGAAAATTCCAGTCAGGGATCTTACCAATGCGCTGGCTGGTCGCTTGGCTGGTGTTGTGGCAGTACAGCGCAGTGGTGAGCCTGGTTATGATGCGTCTTCCATTTTCATTCGTGGGGTCTCCACATTTGCATCAAGCCCTCGCAGCCCCTTGCTGGTGGTTGATGGGGTGCCAGACAGATCAATCAACAATATTGATCCTGAAGACATCGAAAGTTTCACTGTGCTCAAGGACGCTTCTGCTACTGCAGTGTTTGGTACCCGTGGAGCAAATGGTGTCATCCTTGTCAATACCAAAAAAGGGAAGGCCGGAAAGGCGCAAATCAATGTGGAGGTAAATCAGGCAACTTCTCAGTTTACACAATTGCCAGGTTTTGTTGATGCCCCCACATTCATGAAAATGTTCAATGAAGGGTTGACCATGCGTGGCAGAACTGTTCAATATGCTGATGATGTCATCCAAAAGCATGCCACCGGGGAAGATCCGGATCTTTATCCCAACGTTGATTGGTTCAAGGAACTCTTTAACAAGTTTGGTAATAGCAATCGTGTCAACCTGAACGTTAGGGGTGGATCATCTACGGCCAACTATTATATTTCCGCAGGTTATTACAATGAAGTGGGCATGTTCAAGAGAGATGAAGTGCAGGCTTACAATTCTTCGATTAATTATAACCGATACAATTTCACATCAAACGTGAATGTTGATCTTACCAAAAGCACCAAGCTTGAATTGGGGATCAATGGATTTCTGACCAACGGTAATTATCCTGGCATTGGTACGCCTTCCCTTTTTTCAGAAGCTACCCGTGTTCCGCCGCATGTTGTACCAGCCGTTTACTCCAATGGACAAGCCCCACAATATCAGTTGGGCACTCCAGTAAGTCCTTATATTCCGCTTACCCGTTCAGGTTACGCAACAGAGTTCAGCAACACGGTTCGCTCCAACATTCGTTTGAAACAGGATCTGGATTTTTTGATTAAAGGGCTATCGATCACTTCCATGTTTGCATTCGATAATTTTTCTTCAGCAACATTAAGGCGTACAAGAAGTGTGTCAACATTTCGCGCCACTGGAAGAGATGCAACTGGAAAGCTGCTAACTACCCCAATATTTGTAGGGAATGATGTACTTGGTTTTAGTTCTACTACTGGTACAAATCGCCGGATTTATACGGAGTCTTCCTTGAACTATTCCAATACATTCAAGTCTGTGCATAACGTATCGGGTATGTTATTGTACAATCAAAGTGATTATGTAAACTCCAATGCAACAGATGTAGTAAGTTCAATTCCTTTTCGCATACGCGGTTTAACTGGTCGTGCCACTTATGGATATGATAACAAATATTTTGTGGAAGGAAACTTTGGTTACACTGGTTCCGAAAACTTTACACCCAATAGCCGCTATGGTCTGTTTCCTTCTGTTGGTACAGGCTGGGTAGTATCAAATGAAAAATTCTTTGATCCTATTTCAAAGATTTTTAGTCATTTTAAGTTGCGTTACAGTTATGGATTATCAGGAAACAGCAATACAGGCGATCGTTTCTTGTTCCTGACACAAATCAATACAGGAAATGGGTATACCTATGGTGTTCCCGGAAGTACCATTGGTTATGGTGGATTACAGGAAGGACAAGTGGGGTCTGATGTTACATGGGAAACTTCAAAACGCCATAACCTTGGAATTGAAGTGAGTGCATTTCACAATGAATTGCAATTGATTGTTGAATTGTTCAAAGAACGACGCGAAGGAATTCTTATCCGCAATTTTACCATTCCATATGCATCTGGATACAGGGCTGATAATATTCCTTATGGTAATATTGGCATTACATCAAACAAGGGTATTGATGCGAGTCTGACCTATACAAAGAATTTCAAACGTTCTTCGTTCATCAGCTTTAATGGGTCTTTCAATTTTAATCAAAACAGAAATATTTACGATGGTTTGCCACCTTGGCAATTTCCTTGGTTGAACCGTCAGGGACACCCAATTGATCAGCGCTTTGGTTATATTGCTTTAGGCTTGTTTTCAGATTCTACAGAAATTCTTGCATCACCATCCCAGGCTGGCGATGTGCGTCCTGGAGACATCAAATACAAAGATCTTAATGGCGATGGCATCATCAACTCTTACGATCAGACCGCTATTGGATTTGGAGCAGTGCCCCGCATGTTGTATGGGTTGAACTTTGGTTTTGGTTACAGAGGTTTCGATTTGAGTTTGTTTTTTCAAGGTGCAGGTTTGGTTGATTTCAACTATGCATCTGGGTTTGGAACAACTCCATTTTCCGAAGGTGCCACCTATGGCAACATGTACAACATGGTTACAGATCGATGGACTGGGGATACAAAAACCAGCAACCCACGCCCTTTCTATCCACGCATGTCAACCAATCAAACCATCACTACCAACTATCAAACCAGCACCTGGTGGATCAAACGTGCAGACTACGTTCGTTTAAAAAATGCAGAGATTGGTTACAACTTCAGTGCAAGAACATTGAAAAGATTTGCAGTAAGCAAAATGCGTATCTATGTCAATGGTACAAATTTGTTCACGAAATCTCGCTGGAATATATGGGATCCTGAATTGGGTGATGGTCGTGGTACTTCATACCCCAATACGACCATGTACAATGTTGGTTTTAGGGTCAGTTTCAACTAATAAAATCGCAGCCATGAAAATAAGTTTTATAAAAAAAATAGGTGCAATTTGTTTGATTACAATATTGCTATTTACCGCAAGCGGATGCAGGAAGGGATTTCTGGATACAGTGCCAGATAATATTACAACTTTAGAAAACGTATTTGCCAGCAGGGTAATGTCGGAGCAGTGGCTGGCAAGGGTATACAATGCCATGCCAGACATGTGGCAGACGCCATATGCCACACAATGGGGTGGAATGACAGACGAGTTGGATTACACATGGATCTCATTGCCCATAAACAATGGTGCATTGGTGCCTGATGGAACAGCCGGTTACTGGAATAGTTATTACCAGGCTATTCGATATGCTGGTGTTTTTTTACAAAACATTGACAAAAACCAGGAGATTTTAAACCTTAACAATGGCGCCCAATTGATACAGCAATACAAAGGTGAGGCACGTTTCTTGAGGGCGTATTATTATTTTCAGTTGATGAAGATTTATGGTCCGGTTGTCCTGATGGGTGAAGTTCCTGGTGATGTATCAACTGATTATCAATTGCCCCGCAGCACCTGGAACGAGTGTGTGGAATATGTTATAGCTGAAATGGAAAAATCAAAACAGGATGTACCAGATGTGCATACTGTAAATGGATCTTCTGATCTTACCCAGGTCGGCCGTATTACAAAAGGCATTGTGATGGCTGCACAATCGCAGGTATTGCTCTATGATGCCAGTCCTTTGTACAATGGAAATACAGAGTTGAGTGACTTTAAAAATATGGATGGAAAGCAACTCATCAGCCAGACCTACGATGCCAATAAATGGAAGAAAGCAGC
>JBJOOI010000170.1:0-4388 GCA_046051375.1 Bacteroidota bacterium
ATTTGGTGATAAAAAATCTACCCGCAAACTGTCTTATGCCATCCAGGAAGTAAAGGGTGGAGACGTTGCCCGTGCAGGACAAGTCAACATCATCAACTCACTTCAAGGTAAAGTGGCAGGTGTAATGGTCAATCAGGGTGCTGGTGGACCTTCTTCAAGTTCAAGGATCAGGATTCGCGGTAATGCCTCTTTGAGTGGTAATACCATGCCGTTGATTGTAATTGATGGTGTGTTGATTCAGCCTGGAACTTCTGGTGCTGACAGCTGGGGTGATGCCCGTGACTTCGGAAACCAAATGAAAAATTTGAATCCGGACGATTACGAAAGTGTTACTGTTTTGAAAGGTTCAGCAGCCAGTGCATTGTACGGATCTCAGGCATTGAACGGTGTTTTGTTGATCACCACCAAGAAAGGACGTGAGCGTCCAGGTATTGGTGTAAGTGTTGCCCAAACCAATACCATTGAGCAGGTGTGGAGAATACCAGCCATGCAAAATGAGTTTGGTGGTGGTATCAATCCATATTTCGACAAGGCTCCTGATGGCTCTGATGCGATTCTAAACAATAGCTTCTCTCCTTATTATAGCTTTGGTCCCCGCATGGACGGACGCATGATTACGGATGCAGATGGTATAAAGCGTCCATTTGTGGCCAATGATCTTATGTCTTTGTTCCGCAATGGTAGCATCAACAATACCAATGTTGCCGTTGAAGGTGGAACCGACAAGACCACATTCAGGTTCTCATATACCAATACAAACAATAAGTCTATTCAGCCAACAAATGACTTCACACGCAATAACTTCAATTTGCGTGCTACCCAAAAAATCGGGAAATATGTATCCATGGACGCATCCATGGCATACGCCACTTCAAACAGTATCAATCCTTTGCTACAAGGAGGAAACTCTAATCCATTGTTCAGGTTCGCCTTTTCCAACTCAAGGAACCTGCCATTGGATTATGTGTTGAACAATTATCTCAGCCCCAATGGTGGATCTAACGTGGTTGCACCTTATTTGAGGGGTTCAGTAATTGGACCATTGTGGCAGCTGTACCAGGTCAGGCTCAACCAAAAAGAGGACCAGATCCTTGCCAACCTTGATTTGAATGCGAAAATCAGGCCATGGTTGACTGCATTGGTGCGCAGCAATATCAACACACTCAATGTTGAGCGTGAAAGCAAGAACCCTGGCGATGGTGTCGGTTTCGGTATCGGTCCCAACTCTGCTGGTGGATATTCTTTGTTCCAAAGCAATTCAAAAAATGCACGTATCCAGGCCTTGTTGACTGCTAGCCGCAAAGCAGGAGAGAACATTGATTATAATGTAACTGTCGGAGGTGAAACCCAGCGTGGTCTTGGTGGTCGTCAGCAGAGTTCTTCTACCAGTGGTGGCTTGCGTATCCCAAGGATTTTCTCAATTGCCAATTCATTGAATGCAGCTTCAACAAGTGCAGGTGTGTTTCCACAAAGCAGGCTTGATGCGATGTATGCTTATGGTGATGCAACCTGGAAGGACATGATCACTGTGAATGCAAGTCTTCGCAATGACTGGAACAGTACCTTGACTTATCCTGATGGATCTGGAGATTTCTCTTATATGTACCCTTCAGTTGGTGCATCATGGGTGTTCACTGAAATGCTTCAAGATTCAAAAAAATTGGCTTGGTTGAACTTTGGTAAACTTCGCGGTAGCCTTGGTTACACAGGTGCTGGTACAGGTATTTTTGCCACCACAAGTGGTAACTATGGTTTGCTTGGTAATCCTTTGTTGCCCAATGGAACGCCTTTGCCTCAGTATGGTTGGGGTGGATATGGTTTGGGTAACCTTAACCTTAAACCAATGCGTGCCCGTGAGTTTGAATTTGGATTGGAAGCAAGGATGCTGGACAACAGGATTCGTCTTGATGTAGCCTATTACAAGAAGAATACCTTCAACCAGATCCTGAACCTGAGTGCTCCTGCAGAAAGCGGAACACCTAGCCGTCAAATCAATGCTGGTAACATCCAGAACCAAGGTATTGAAGCGGTTTTATCTGCTACCATCGTTCGCAAGAAAAACTTTGAGTATACCACAACGGTTAACTTCACCCGCAACCGCAACAAAGTTGTTGAATTGTATCCTGGTGTTACACAAGTCGAATTGGATTTGGCATTCGGTGCTGACGTTCAATCAGTTGCCCGTGCCGGTAAAGAATACGGTACCATCATCACCAACTATGCATATGCCACCAATGAAAAAGGTCAGCGTGTGTTGAATGCCGATGGTTTATTCATCCGCAGTGGTTCTTATGGTCAAGGGTTCAAAGAAGTTGGAAGCATGATGGAGAACTTCCTTGCAAGCAACTTGCATGAAATCCGCTACAAGAACTTCACCTTTTTTGCTCAGCTTGATTCTAAAATCGGTGGAAAGATGGCTTCAGCAACGCACCAATACGGTTCACAGTATGGTAGCTTCGAAAGTACTTTGTACGGTCGTACCAAAGAAACTGGTGGTGTTGAGTGGACAGATGCAACTGGTGTGAAGCGCCAGGATGGCATTGTTCCAGACGGTGTTTTCGGAAAAGGTGTTGTGATCAATGGCCAGAATGTAGAAGGCATGTCATATGCTGAGGCATTGAAATTGGGTCTCAGACAACCCCTTCCAGCCTGGAGGTATTATGATGGTATTGCAAGCTGGGGTACTGGTATTCGTGAGTACTCAATCTTCGAAAATTCATGGGTTGCAGTACGTGAGGTTTCCGTTGGATATGAGTTGCCAAAAGCAATGGCCAACAAAATTGCCATGCAGCGCTTGCGCCTCAATTTGACAGGTCGTAACTTGTTCTACCTCTACAACACTACACCAGATCACATCAATCCTGAGAGTGTATTCTCAAGCAGGGCAGGTGCATTTGCTGAGTATGGTGGTATGCCATGGGTAAGACAATTTGCGGTCTCATTGAATGCCGGTTTCTAAACAACTGAAATTCATCTTAATTAATTACTTGAAAAGTTTATTACAATGCAGATAAAAAATAAAATATTTTCGACAGCATTGGCACTGAGTGCACTGATTTTCGTTGGTTGTCAGAAACAAGATTTTGTTGCACTCAATACCAACCCAGATGTGCTTTATTCAGTCAAGCCAGAAGAACAATTCTTCAACGCAGGAAGACTCGCCCATGGTTCTGATTTCGAGCAATTCTATGACAACTACCGCAGGATCATGCATTGGATGCAAATGAGTACTGCACAAGGTGGTAACAATGCGACCACTTTCACAGAGTTTGGTAATTTCAACGCCCGTTATTCTGTATTTTATCCAGGATTGGGAAGTGTAACAACTGACGTTGCCAAGCTTACCGAAAAAATGTCTGATGCAGATAAAGCTTCCCGTCAGATGCTTGTGGCCATGGCTGAAGTAATGAAGATTTATTATGCCTTCTACGTTTCAGATATCAATGGTTCGCTTGCTTACACGGAAGCATTTGATTCAAGGTATGGCGGTACTTTCACTCCAAAGTGGGAAGGACAGCAAACCCTTTTCAATGCCTGGGAAGCAAGGTTGAAAACCCTTTCCGCTACGCTGAAAGCTGGTGCAGCCAACCAAATCACCCTGGGAAATTTTGACCAGTACTATGCAGGTAACAATACCCGTTGGGCCAAGGCTGCCAATGCACTTCGTATGCGCATCGCAATGCGTATGTTGAAGAGGGATAACGCAAAAGCAACTGCTATTTTAAAAGAGTGTGTGGCTGATGCTTCAAACCTGATGTCATCAAACGACGACAGCTGGGTTTACATTGCACACCAAAGTTTTACAGCTGGTGGAAACTGGAACCCAGATGGATTCAGGGCTCCAGAACCTACTGTAAACTTCATGTGGACTACCACAGATCCTCGTCTTGGACTGTTTTACCGCAGGAACAACTATACCCAGGCTAATATTGCTACCGCCATTACAGCCCGTGTATTGAATGCTGGTACAATGGAACCAGCACGCAGGTTTGTTGGAGCTCCTACAAGCCCAGACAGGGTAAGCACTCCAGCAATTGCACAATGGTTCACCGGAAGAAGGGTAAATGCGAGCTTGGTGTTGGATACCATCTCTTACATTCAACAACGTATGTTCCAACCAACTTTTGGTGGTGGAACCGGTCAGGCATATTTCCCTGTGATCACCTATGCAGACCAGCTCTTCATGAGGGCTGAACTTGCTGCAAGGGGAATTACATCTGAAACAACCTCAACCCTTTATAACGAAGGTGTTAGGGCTTCCATTCAGTTCTTTAACACAAGGGCTGCTGCCGCTGCAGTTGAAGAATATACGCCTGTGACTGATGCACAGATTACTGCATATTTGGCCAACCCTACTGTTAGGTTTGATGCTACCAAAGCGCTTGAGC
>JBJOOI010000171.1:0-4381 GCA_046051375.1 Bacteroidota bacterium
GACCTTTCCGTCTTCATCCATGATGAGCACATGACCAGGATCAAGGAATTCAAACCCGGTAAAGATCTTATCAGCCTGAAACTTGCGGTAATTCATCTGTTGAAAAGAATTAACTTTGCGGACGAAATTAAAGATTAAATACCGGATGGAGTCCGCTTACACTTATGCTGGATAAATTAGAAGCCATAAAAGCCAAGTTTGATGATATCGGTGTTGCCCTCACCAATCCGGAAATTGTTGGCAACAACAAAAAGTTCAGTCAGCTTTCCAAGGAATACAGAAGCCTTGAGAAAGTAGTGAATGCCTATACCCAATACAAGCGCCTCTTGTCTGATATTGAATTCAACCGTGAGGCATTGATGGGAGATGATGAGGAATTGAGGGAGTTGGCCAAGATGGAGACTGCAGAACTTGAACAACAAAAAGAGACCCTGGAAAAGCAGATCAGGAACATGCTGATTCCCAAGGATCCGCAGGATGATAAGAATGCTATTCTTGAAATCCGTGCGGGAACAGGTGGCGATGAGGCTTCCCTGTTTGCCGGAGATCTCCTGCGCATGTACATGCGTTATTGTGAAGGAAAAGGTTGGAAAGTGGCGCTGCTCAATGAAAATGAGGGTACCATGGGTGGCTACAAGGAAGTCCAGTTGGAAGTCACTGGAGATGAAGTGTATGGAACAATGAAGTTTGAAAGTGGGGTACACCGTGTACAACGGGTGCCCGATACTGAAGCCAGTGGAAGGGTGCATACCAGTGCCGCCACTGTTGCGGTAATGCCAGAGGCAGAAGAGGTGGATGTGGAGATACGGGATGCAGATGTCAAAATGGAAACATCCCGAAGTGGTGGTGCAGGCGGACAGAACGTGAACAAGGTGGAAACCAAGGTAATGCTGACGCATATACCAACAGGTACAGTTGTCATTTGCCAGACAGAAAGGACCCAGTTGGGTAACAGAGAGAAGGCCATGCAGATGATGCGGACAAGGCTTTACGAAGAGCAGGTCAGAAAGCAAGAAGATGAGATCTCAAGGCACAGAAAGAGTTTGGTCAGTTCAGGAGACCGCTCCGCCAAGATCAGGACCTATAATTTCCCGCAGGGTCGTGTAACCGATCACCGTATCGGGATGACCCTTTACAATTTACAGGAGGTGCTGAATGGAAGCATTGGAGAATTGATTGATGCGCTCCAGTTTGCAGAAAATGCCAGCAAGCTCTCCCAGCAATCCTCATAGAGGCTTCTTTCCTGTAAAAAAATATTTTCCCAGATTATAATCTCTTTAACAACCTTGGGAAGGGTTGTTTCGTCTATATATTGTGTTCAGAAAAGACAATAGCCGGGTTTCAATGAGGATTTAGAAATCTTTAACGAAATCAAAAATGGAAAAAGTCAATCTTTTCATCCAATCAATAGAAAGAAATTTTTTTCTCATAAGCAGTTAGTTTTGGTTACGGCCCCTATTTCCATAGGGGCTTTTTTTTGCTGCCCAAGTCCCAACTACTGATCCAAGGGCATCAGCAAGACCATCCCAGTAAGAGAAACTTCTGTTGGTAAAAAACTTCTGGTAGTATTCCATGCCCATGCCGTATGCAGAGGCCAGGATGATGAGCAGCAACATGAGCTGGTTGGTATGCACCGTTTCACTGCCGAAGAAATAAGCACCCCAAAAGAAAGTCAAGATGGCGAATAGTCCAAAATGAATGAGTTTGTCTATGCCATAAACCTTCAACAAGCCGATTTCATTTGCACCGCTGGTATCCATGCTCAGCAAAAAAAAGATCAGGCCTGTCCAGAGAAGACCAGGCCAAATACTGTCTTTCAAAAATTTCATTCGATTAGGCTCCAATCAGCGCCTTGTATGCATTGACGTCCAGCAAGCCGGAAAGCTGTGATGCGTCACTCACGGTCATCTTGATCATCCAGCCATCACCATATGGATCTTGGTTCACCAACTCAGGTTGGCTGTCCAGCAGGGGATTTTTTTCAGTGATGGTTCCTGTAACAGGCAGGAAGAGGTCACTCACGGTTTTAACTGCCTCAACTGTACCAAACACAGCATCTGCATTCAATTCTTTACCAATGGTTTCAATATCAATGTAGATGATGTCACCGAGTTCGCCCTGGGCAAATTCTGTGATGCCGATGGTTGCAACGTTTCCATCTATGGAGATCCACTCGTGTTCTTTGGTATAATGCAATTGCTCAGGAAAGTTCATTATCTGTTATTTTATGCAAGTTTACACTATTTTGTACCCATGAAGAAAAAACTTTATTGTATTCTTCTGGTCATTTTCATTTCCCTGATGCGAATATCGGTCAGGGGTTTGTCTCCACCCTTTCTCCCGATGGTCTTTGTATTGGCAATCTTGTCCAACACATCATATCCGATGACCAGCTCTCCAAATATGGTATAATTTTGGTCTAAATGCGGTGCACCACCCTCTGTTTTGTAGATGCTCCTGTGCGCCTCAGGAAGTTTTCTTCCTTTCAGCCGGTGTGTTTCTACAGAGTCCAGTGAAATATCATTGAATAGCTTTCCCTGTACAATGTAAAATTGCATGCCACTGCTGTTTTTCTGGGGATTCACATCATCTCCCATCCTTGCAGCAGCCAATACCCCTCTTCTGTGGAAGAGCTCAGGCCTTATTTCTGCGGGTAAGGTATATTGTTTCATCAGTGATGTGGTGTCTGCATTGGGTTTGGTTTTTTCATCTCCTGCCTGTATCATGAACCCGCTGATGACCCGGTGAAATCCAATTCCTTTGTAATAATTCGATTTCACCAAACGGATGAAGTTGTCTCTGTGAAGGGGTGTTGAATCACTCAGCCTTAGCACCATGTTTCCGGAATCGGTCCTGACCAGGATGTCTTTTCTGAGGTCAGCTTTTCTGATTTTGCCTGTGGGTTGGGCCATTGAATCAACAGCCAGCAAAAACAGTAAACCGAAAACCATTAACATGGAAAGTTGTCTGTGCATCAAAATTCGTTTTGTGAAAAATAGAACAATACATGGTCCTTCATGAAGTTTTCCTGTTGCATGAAGTCCATTGGTGGTAATTCCTTGATCTGCTTGAAATGGGGCCAGTTATCTTCATCCCAGCCTTCCAGTTCGTAGAATCCACCCGGTATGAGGATGGTACAAACAGCCACATGCATAAGGTCCTGTTTTTGCTCTTTGGTAAAACTATGGCCCACACCACCCACTTCCTGTACGCCAATCAGGAAAAGGATAGACTCCATATCCGGCTTTTTGCCAAATCTTTCCAGCAATTTTTCTTCCAGTTTCCACCACCTGGCTTGCAAGTCATCTGAGATCATCATGGGGCAAAATTAGTGCATCTGTACCGATTGCTTATCTTTGCCAAAAATTGGTAGGATGCTTCAGCTAGGTTTTATACGCAGCAACAGGGAGAAAGTGCTGGAAGGATTGAAAAAAAAGAACTTTCAGGACCTTCAAGTAATTGACAAAATCATTGCTTCGGACGACCTGAGGAAAAATCTTCAGTTTAACACGGAAGAATTGCTTGCCAAACGCAATGCTGCCTCCAAAGCCATTGGTGCACTGATTGCCCAGGGCAAGAAAGAAGAAGCCGAGGCCAAAAAAGCCGAAGTGTCTGCCATCAAGGAGACCATTGACAATTATGCCCTTCAGCTGGCCGAAGTTGAGGCACAGGTTGATGGCATGTTGGTCCGTCTTCCCAATTTACCCAACGAAAGGGTTCCGGAAGGAAAATCTGCAGATGACAACACGGTGATTCGTCAACATGGTGAAATTCCCAAACTCCATGATGGTGCTGTTCCCCACTGGGACCTGATCACAAAGTACGATCTGGTAGATTTTCAAACAGGGGTCAAGATTACAGGCAGTGGGTTTGCGCTTTACAAGGGAAAAGGTGCCAAGTTGCAGCGTGCCTTGATTCAATATTTTCTGGATCACAATATTGCGGCTGGATACACAGAGTATATGCCTCCCTATGTTGTGAATGCGGCATCAGCGTATGGAACAGGGCAGCTTCCTGATAAAGAAGGACAAATGTACCATATGGCTATTGATGACCTCTATCTCATTCCAACAGCCGAAGTTCCGGTAACCAATATTTACAGGGATGAAATCATCCCCTCAGCATCACTGCCCGTTAAAATGACTGCCTATACTCCCTGTTTCAGGAGAGAGGCAGGAAGCTTTGGAAAGGAGGTCCGTGGGCTCAACCGGGTACACCAGTTTGACAAAGTGGAAGTGGTACAGATGACTGAAGCTTCTACCAGTTATGATGTGCTGGAGGAGATGGTTTTGCATGTGGAAAAGCTGATTCAATCCCTTGGGCTTCCCTACAGGATTCTTTTGCTTTGTGGCGGAGACATGGGGTTTGCATCTGCCATGAC
>JBJOOI010000172.1:0-4748 GCA_046051375.1 Bacteroidota bacterium
ATGTCCTTGGCCCAATCCTGAATACTTTTTTGCATGTGAAGGATATTCACTTCTTCCCAGTTGCCATGTTCGGTCACACCATACAAAGCAGCTATTGCGCCAGCATCCGCTCCCAGGACCTGCTCAAATTCCTTTTTGTCCCAGGTATAAAACTTCCCCTCCACCCCTTCGCTGTCTGCATCCAATGCAGCGTAAAATCCGCCATTGACATCCTGCAATTCCCTTTGCATAAAACCGATGGTTTCCTCTGCAACCCTTTTATACTCCTGGTCACCAGTGAGTTGAAATGCTTCAGCCAAAACCAAGAGCAGCAAGGCATTGTCGTATGTCATTTTCTCAAAATGGGGAGCCAACCATTGAACATCGGTGGAATAACGGCAAAATCCACCACCCAATTGGTCGTAAATACCACCCCGTATCATTTTTTTAAGGCTCAGCTCTGCATGCTCCAAAGCCTCCTTGTTTCCTGTGAAATGATGATAGCGAAGGAGGTACTGAATGGTATAGGTTTGCGGAAACTTGGGAGCAGTGCCAAATCCTGAGGAGTAAACATTTCCTCCTGAGCAACCTGGAAGCTGTGGTTGGATTTGAGGTTGTTTGATTTTTGCAAGTGCTCAATAAGGTTATTTGCCTGCTCCTCAATGTCTGCCCTTCTTTTCTGGTAGGCCCCATGAAGCTGAACCAGCAACTCCTTCCATGAGATCCGGTTATGCATGTTCTGGGGTGGAAAATAAGTACCTCCATAAAATGGCCTTCCATCGCTGGTCAGAAACATGTTCAATGGCCATCCGCCATTGCCACTCGTGGCTTGCAGGGCATCCATGAAAAAATGATCCAGGTCGGGTCTTTCTTCCCTGTCAATCTTGATGCAAATAAAATACTGGTTCATCAAGCTGGCCGTTTGGAGGTCTTCAAAACTC
Source organism: Bacteroidota bacterium (assembly GCA_046051375.1). GTDB lineage: Bacteria > Bacteroidota > Bacteroidia > Chitinophagales > Chitinophagaceae > Pollutibacter. The sequence goes on from JBJOOI010000172.1 coordinate 921, forward strand.
TCCCGCTCCATCACATGGCACCAATGGCAGGCTGCATAGCCAATGCTCACCAGAATAGGTTTGTCTTCCTGTTTGGCCCTCTGCAGTGCCTCATCACCCCATGCATACCAGTCAACAGGATTATGGGCATGCTGCAGCAAATAAGGACTGGTTTCGTTGATGAGGCGGTTGGTATGGTTCATAAAAAAGAACCCCGGAATTCCGGGGCCGTATTATTGGGTTGATAAGATCATTTGGCTTTTTTCCTTTCAGTGAGAAACTTCTCGAGGGCTGCAACCATTGAAGGTACCTGAGGGTCTGGTGCTTTGATTTGCAGGTTGAGACCAGCTTCTTCAATGGCCTTGGAAGTGTTGCTGCCAAAGGCTCCTATAAAAGTTCCGTTCTGGGTAAATCCTGGAAAATTTTCCAGGAGACTTTTTACTCCACTGGGGGTAAAGAAACAAATCACATCAAACTCATGTGCAGAAATCTGGGATTTGATATCACAACTGATTGTCCTGTACATGTAAGGATTTACAAACTCGCACTGATGATTTTTCAACCAGCCAACGATTTCGTTGTCCTGCTGGTTTTCTGAGCAGGGATAAATGAATTTTTCATTTTCCTTGTGCTTGTTGATGGCATCAAAGAGCCCTTTGTTCGTCCCGTCTGCACTGAAGAAAACCTTGCGTTTTCTGTAGAGGATGAACTTCTGCAGGTAAAGGGCAACAGACTCACTGATGCAAAAATATTTGGTATCCGCAGAAACTGCCACCTTCATTTCCTCACAAATACGGAAGAAATGATCAATGGCATTCTTGCTTGTTAGGATAACAGAAGAATAGCCGGCAATATCAATTTTTTGTTTCCTGAAATCTTTGGATGGAATGGCCTGCAGCTGAATAAAAGGCATGAATTCCATCTCTACACTGTGCTTGGCAGCCAATTCGAAATAGGGTGATTTGATGGATTCAGGCTTGGGTTGGGTGATCAGAATCCTTTTTACAGCCTTCTTTTCACCTGCTTCCGTTTTCTTTCCGTTTTTGACCATGGCTTGCGCTGATATTATGCAAAATTATAAAAAATTGGCGTATTTACGCTGGAGCATTTGAATTTACAGGTAGCCCCCCAATAAAAACGCGAAACTGGTGGTGATGAATTTCAGCATAACGGCAGATGGGAGAATTTCAAGGGAGATGACAGCAAGAAAAAAACTGAAAATCCCTAATCTTGCCTGTTTTGAAAAAACCTGAAATCCCCTGACAAATCGGATCAAAAAAATAATGGCGACCAAAGAGAGGGATAGCTTGAATACCAAAAACCTTGCGTCTGGCTGAACAAAAGCCATGAGGAATGAAGCTAAGAGCATCAGTATACCAGACACCTTGTTATTCAGCGCTACAATGAAAACATAAGCATCAAAGGGTTCTCTTAAATTGAAGACCCACCCCAAGAACTGCAGCAATACATATTTGGCTGCGTAGATGAGCACCAGAAAGGCGAAGATCAATCCCATTGACTGCCAGCGATGTACCCCGGTAAGCACCAGGTTAGCACCCAAACCAAAAAAAACAAAAAAGGTTCCGGAGAGCATAAACAAAAGATTCATCAGAAACGCTGCCAGCGGAGCCTGTGTCATTTGATCTTTTGTCTGTCGGTACACAAATCCCTCATTGGCAAATACCCGAAACAGTTTTTGAATATAACCGCCAAAGAATGCATTGATCAAAGAGAGAAACAAAAAAAGGAGAGCAAAACTGTAAAACATCCACTCCAGTTGTGGTGGATTTCTTTTGGAAATAAACTGTTTGGAGGCCTGGGCATTGGCCTTGTAAAATTGAACTTTTGAAATGTAACCAGACACATAATTGCCATAAAACCCTTTGGTCTGGGTTAGTTCAATCCTGTTGAGCTCAATAGAATCAATGGGGCGATGGTTGAGGATGAATGCTTTTTTTACTGAGTCCGCAATCAGGCTATCGATGTTGGTAGAAAGCAGTTCAGGAACAGCAAAATCAGACTCCTGGGCAGATGCAGGTGACATGCCCAACAGGAAAAGGATAAACATGAACTGTCTGAACCTGTACATATTGCAAGGCAAAATTAGTTCATTGCATCAACTAAAACAGACTTACAAATCCAAAATGAATTTTTGATTCCCTAAAATTGAAAGGAAGGTCTTTGTTTTTCCCTGCTGCATATGCTAAACTGAACATACCAGATTTCGTTTCCAATGCAAGCCCAACCCCCACTCCTGCATATTTTCCCTGTATATTTCCCTGAATCGATTTTCGACCAATATGGGCGGCATCAACAAAAGAAAACAAGTAGGAGGAGCTGCCAATAAGATACCGATACTCAACTGTTGCGATGGCATATTCACTGGCAAAAAAACTCTCCTCATCAAAACCCCTCAATGTCTTTATCCCTCCGATTTGGAAAAGTTCATTGAGAAAGAGTTTTTTTCCATTGATCCATCCAGCCTGCAAGCCGGAACGGATGGTGGCATGTTGCCCCAACGGGATGAATTGATCAACCTTCATGTTCATCCTGAACTGAGATGTAGACAGGGTCATGGTGTCGTAAAGTCCTGCAAAATCAAATGCATTGTTCAACTGATCCTTTTTCAGGCTGGTGATGGCATTGTTCTTCAGCAGCTTTCTGATTCCACCAGAAAACATGAGGTTAAGGTCCATTCCCTTGCGGGGATTGAACCGGTAATCAGTTCCGTTGTATTGCAGTTCCGCACCAATATGGGTGGTCCGCAGGTCAAGAAACACAGGCAGTTTTTTTGTCCGCTTGATGAAATTGGTATCTACCTCAATCAGGTTGCTTGCATACTGCTGTATAAATAGTTTTGCGAGCTGTTTTTTGTTGACTTCATACTGCAAACCAAGCCTTGTATTGATGTTGATGAAAGAGGAGTCCTTTTTGAGCAAGTTGAAGCGGAAATCAATACCAGCGTTGCTCTTGAACATATAAGGCTTCTGGAATCCAATCTGCAATCGTGGAGACTTTACCTGCAGTTGTTGCCAGCTGAGCATGAAATTTTCTCCGGCACCAAACGTATTTTTTAGGTCTAAATCTGACTCACCCGTGAGCAACATTTTGCCTCCCAATTGTTGGTTGGAAGGCATCAGGCCTGCCAAAAGGTTAAAGCGACTGCTCCGCTGGGGTTCAAGGTAAAGGTTAACAGAAGCTCCTGTACCCAAGAGGCTGAGGTCCCAGGGCCTTGATTCCTTTACAAATCCCAGTGACAATAACCTGCCGGACAATGCATCCAGATTGCTTTTCCTGTAAATTCCTCCACCACCGATCGCAAGGTATTGCTGTAAAAATCCTTTTTTGATGAAGCGTTGACCTTCAACATGGATGCTGTCTATGCGGTACAGCGGTCCTTTGACAGCCCTCAACCTTGCACAGAGATCATTCCCCTTGAAATAACTGCTGTCAAGCTGAACAGAGGCAAAAGGATATCCATTTTCCTCAAAATTCCGGAGTATGGTCTCTTTGAGCGCTGCGATAGAAGCCATGGTCAGCAACTCCCCTGGCTTGGGTTGGGTGCCATTGCCTCGCATGTTTTGAACAACAAGGATGGAACTGTCTACCAACAATGTTCCCCACTTGTATTGGTCTCCCAAAAAAACCCAGGCCCTTGTAAGGTATTTTTCAACCACCATGCTATCCACTGAAATGGCCAGATAGCCCTTGCGTTGCAGCCCTTCAACAAGGGTTGTTTTCAAAAAAAGAGTGATGGCTTCTTTTGTAGAGAAATCAGCAGGAATGCTGACAAGTTCGGCCAAAGCTGCATTACCTTTGTCTTTACAGTTCAATTCAAGCCGATGCTTT
>JBJOOI010000173.1:0-4360 GCA_046051375.1 Bacteroidota bacterium
TCCCTGAATTGAATTGTCTCAAAAAATGGAATTGCGTCATAGGCTGTGTATCCATAAAGACCTTGGGCGAGCTTGGTTTCTTTTGCTCCAGCTTCAACCGCATAGCCTTGCATGTATTCCCAAACCAATGATGGAACATCTGTATTCTCCAGTGTTCTTTTGCTTGGCATGTCGCCAGGATACTTGAACTCCACCTCATGGGCAGCCGTTATTTCAATTCCACCAATGGCATTGATGGCAATAAATGAAAAACTGTTCTCAGCTGTATGATGGTCTGTACTTTCCAGCAAAATGGTATCCCTGAACTTGTCCCGAAGACGGAGGTAAATGCCTACCGGGGTGTACAGGTCTGCTGCCATCTTGCGGAATGTGGTGCTCAACTTAACCTTGTTCATTTTTTCCATGCAGTGATTGATTTAAAAATAAAAGCCCCGAATAATCGGGGCTTTACATATGTTACTATACAACATAGGATTTACCCCTTATCAGAGATAAAATGCCAACCGTTGTTTGTATAATTTCTTTTCATTTGATCAAAATTGATGAAAAACTCTAATACTTCCAAAAAATTAATGTCAATTGACAAAAGATTTTGGTCAATTGATTGAATAATTAACCAAGGTACCTTTTGATCTCCCGCTCAGACTCCCTTTGTTTGACAGATTCCCGCTTGTCGTGCAGTTTTTTACCCTTTGCCAGCCCAATTTGCATTTTGGCATACCCTCTCTCATTGAAGTATATTTTGAGTGGGATGATGGTAAATCCCTTGTCCTTCAGCTTCTGGATAATGCGTGAAATTTCCTTTTTCTTCAACAGCAATTTTCTATCGCGCACCGGAGGATGGTTGGAATAGCTTCCAAATGAATAATGGGCGATGTGAAGACCTTTCACATACATTTCCCCCCTGTCTATCAAGCAATAACTGTCATTGAAACTCACCCTTCCCTCGCGGAGCGATTTAACCTCCGTTCCGGTCAATACCATTCCCGCATCGAATTTGTCTTCGATGAAATACTCGAATGTGGCAGATTTGTTTCTGAGTTCCATTGTTTATTGAACGCACGCGATACGGTTGAAAAACTGCAGTTAGCTGGCAAAAAGTCCGAGCAAAGTGGCAAGACGTTCCTTCAGGTCTTTTCGGGCAACAATCATGTCTAAGAATCCATGATCCATGACAAACTCGGAGGTCTGAAATCCATCCGGCAAATCACGCTTGATTGTTTCCTTGATGACACGGGGGCCGGCAAAACCAATCATGGCTTTGGGCTCACCGATATTGATGTCTCCCACCATGGCGAAGGAGGCTGTTGTGCCACCATAGGTTGGGTCTGTACAGAGTGAGATATAAGGAATTCCGGCGACAGCAAGCCTGCTGATCTTGCCAATTGTTTTGGGAAGTTGCATCAGGGAAAACGCACTTTCCATCATACGGGCGCCTCCACTTTTACTGATGATCATGAAGGGAATCCGGTGCTCCAGGCAATAATCTGCTGATCTTGCAATCTTTTCGCCCATTACACTTCCCAAGGAACCACCAATGAAATTAAAATCCATGCAACAAACCACCAGATCAAGTCCATTGACCTTTCCATGTGCTGAAGTAATGGAATCATGAAGGCCTGTTTTTTCGTAGGCATCATCAAGGCGCTTTTTGTAAGGCTTGAGATCATTGAAGCCCAGAAAGTCGATTGACCGCACTTCTGCGAACATTTCCTGGTATTGTTGGTCGTCAAAAAGTATATCAAAGTACTCCGCACTACCAATACGGTGATGGTATTGGCATTTGGGACAAACCGAGAAATTTTCCTTTAACTCTACCGTTGTACAGGTATACTTGCAATCAGGGCATTTTGTCCAAAGCCCATCCGGTGCTTCTTTTTTATCAGCAGTTGATGTGCTGATTCCTTTCTTGCGTCTCTTGAACCAACTATTGGAACTGGTTTCCGGTTCCGACATGGATCCAGAAAGCTGTGCGTTGAAATCTTCTTCTCTTGTAAGAGGCATTTTAAACAGTTATTGTTCGAATCACAAATATATGCCATCCATGGCATTTGGGAAGACTATGGGCATTTAACCTCCAAATTCAAGCCTAAAACAGGGCTGTTTGCTTGTTTCCCTCTGTATCCAGCCATTCTATTTCGGTCGTCTTCGAAAAATCTGTCAGCTTGTTGCCTACGGCCTTCCATCCCATTACCTCCACAAAATCTGCCACCCTGACCCTGGATTCCTTCAGTTGGGCACCTTTTCCAGACCGAATAATGGCCACTGGGGCAGCGTCGGTTGAAACAGCTACAACCCTATTGCCTTCAACTTCCCTGATGAAAAAGAACTTGTTGTTGATGGTGGTTGTTTCAATCTTGAAGCGCTTTACGTTGAACTGCAATTTCTCGTTGTCCAGGTATATGGCTGTGATGATCTTTCTGGAATCAAATTTTTCGATGGTAATCAGCTGGTCAACATCAATTCTTTGGGTCAATTCAATGCTGGCTATTTCATAAAATCCTTGTTTGAAGATGACCAGCAATTGATCATCAGGCTGAAAACTTCCCAATAGCCTGCCTTTGCCATCAACATTCAAGCGACCAAAAACCTCATCAAACCAAATATCCCTGCCACCAAGTGTTGACTTGCCCACATCCTTGAGTTTAACACTTTTGACAGGATATTTTGTCACCTGGTTTCCGACCGAACTGCGGCCCTTGATGTCCAGTGTCTCGAAATAGAAATCAAGCTGCTTGTTTCTTGCGCTGCAATTGGGACTCAATGCAATGGCAACCGATTCAGCCTCCCCATTGGCATTGGCAGTGAAATAGTTGACTTTTGATTTGTCGCTGCCTTTGGTCAAATCATATTCCTTATCTCGCGTCACACCCGTCACATTGAATCGTTTGGCAAACGAAATACCAGTGGCTCCATCCGTGTAAATCATGTTATAGGTAGTACGCTCATCATTTTTCTGGAAGATCGCAGCATAGATAATGTCCTTGCCGATATATGCTTTGTCATCCACTTTCACCACCTTCATGATGCCCCGTTTTGTGAAAACAATGATATCATCAAGATCAGAACACTCACTGACGAACTCGTCTTTTTTCAGGCTGGTACCGATAAAACCCTCTGCCCTGTTCATGTACAGCCGAACATTGGCTATAGCAACATTCCTGGCCTGTATGACATCGAAAGGTTTGATTTCTGTCTTGCGTTCCCTTCCCTTGCCATATTTCTCTTGCAAGCCCTGGTAGTAAGCCACAGCATAATCGGTAAGATTGGCCAGGTGGTTGTTTACCTGCTTGATCTCTTCTTCGATAGACTTGATCTGCATGTTCAGCTCATCAATGTCCAGCTTATAAATACGGCGAACAGGCTTCTCTGTAAGTTTGACAATATCTTCTCTGGTGATCTCTCTTCTGAAAAGTTTTTTGAAGGGGTCAAATCCCTTTTGGATAGCAAGCAAAACTTTTTCCCAATCCTCATGCTTTTTCTCCAGCTCCTTGTAAATCTTTTCTTCAAAAAAGATCCTTTCCAAGGAAGTAAAATGCCATTTTTCCTGGAGTTCTGAAAGCCTTATTTCCAACTCCTGCTTCAACAGGTCTTTTGTATTGTCTGCTGAAATCCTCAACAATTCTGTAGCGGAAAGAAACAATGGTTTTTGATCAACAATCACACAGGCATTAGGAGCTATACTGACCTCACAATCAGTAAAGGCATACAAGGCATCGATGGTGATGTCTGATGATATTCCAGCTGCCAGTTCTACCAGGATCTCCACTTCAGCGGCCGTATTGTCTGTAACTTTCTTGATTTTGATCTTGCCCTGATCATTTGCCTTTACAATCGATTCCATCAGCTGGGTCGTAGTTACTCCATATGGAACATCCTTGATGACCAGCGATTTCTTGTCCACTTCAAAAATATGTGCACGACAACGAATACGCCCGCCGCGTTTTCCATCATTGTAGTTGCTGGCATCAATCATGCCACCCGTCTGGAAATCAGGGAACAATTCAAACTTCTTCCCCTTCAGGTATTTGATGGATGCATCAATCAGCTCATTAAAATTATGCGGAAGAATTTTGGTAGACAAACCCACTGCTATCCCCTCTGCTCCTTGTGCCAGTAGCATGGGAAATTTCATTGGAAGATCGATGGGTTCTTTTTTTCTTCCATCATAGCTCAATTGCCATTGGGTGGTCTTCGCATTAAAAGCCACGTCCAATGCAAACTTGCTAAGCCTTGCCTCAATATAACGGGCAGCAGCCGCATCATCACCGGTTCTTATATCACCCCAGTTTCCCTGGGTATCAACAAGCAGGTCTTTTTGGCCAAGATTGACAAGGGCATCCTGAATACTGGCATCCCC
>JBJOOI010000174.1:0-4337 GCA_046051375.1 Bacteroidota bacterium
AACTCTGCCGCTTCAGGCATAGGCATGCCGGTAACAAGGCCATAAATCAATCCGCTGGCAAAGCTGTCGCCACTGCCCACGCGGTCAACACTGCGCACATTATACTTTTTGGTATGGTAGAACTCAGTACCATCATAAACCAAAGCGCTCCATCCATTGTCGCTGGCGCTGTGGCTTTCGCGCAATGAAGAGGCAATGTATTTGAATCCGAATTTCTCTTTCATTTGTTTGAAAACATCCTTGAATCCATCAAGATCCAATTCACCTTTGGTAACATCAGTATCTTTTGCTTTGAATCCAAGTGTGGTGTCAGCATCTTCTTCGTTGCCGATACAAACATCAACATACTGGCAAAGCCTTGTCATCACTTCCCTTGCCTTCTCCTTGCTCCACAATTTCTTGCGGTAGTTCAGGTCAATGCTTGTGGTAATGCCTTTTGCCTTTGCTGCTTTCAAAGCCGCTTCAGTTAATGCAGCCGCCTTGTCAGACAAAGCAGGTGTGATACCAGTTGTATGGAACCAGTCTGCTCCATCAAGGATTTTATCGAAATCAAATTCTGAAGCATCAACATCAGCGATGGATGCACCAGCCCTGTCGTAAACAACTTGTGAGGCCCTCATGGAAGCACCTGTCTCCAGGAAGTAAATACCGAGCCTGTCACCACCCCTGGCGATGAACTGCGTGTCTACACCATAGCGGCGAAGATGGTTGATGGCAGACTGACCAATTGGATTGTTGGGAACTTTGGTTACAAATGTTCCGTTCAGCCCATAATTGCACAAAGCAGCGGCAACATTGGCTTCGCCACCACCATAGGTGATGTCAAATGTATCTGTCTGAACAAAACGCTTAAAATCCGGTGTTGACAAACGGAGCATGATTTCTCCAAGGGTTACAACTTTCTTTGACATTGTGATGTATTTATTGGTTCTTGTTGATTGATTATTTCAGTGTAGTGATTGGGGCCGGATCCATGTCGGTATAGTCAAGGTTCTCTCCTGCCATACCCCAAATGAAGGAGTAGTTGGATGTGCCACTTCCAAAATGCATGCTCCAGGGCGCGGAAATCACCGCCTCATCGTTGGCCATGACGATATGCCTTGTTTCCTGTGGCTCTCCCATGAAATGGAAAAGACGCTGAGATGCATCAAGGTCAAAATACAGGTAAACTTCCATCCTGCGGGTATGGGTATGTGGAGGAACCGAATTCCAGACACTTCCTTTTTCCAAGACGGTCAATCCCATGACCAGCTGACAGCTTTGGATACCATCCCTGTGGATATACTTATAAACAGTTCTTTTGTTGGATGTAGCAGCATCTCCCAATGCCACAGGAGAAGCCTGCTCCTTGGTAAATTTCTGTGTAGTATACGCGTGATGCGCAGGTGCAGAAAGCAAATAATATTTGGCTGGGTCCTTTTTATCAGCTGAGCTGAAGGTTATTTTTTTAGCACCCTTTCCCACATACAGACACTCCAATTTTTTCAAACCATGTTTTTTTCCATCAACCACCACTTCTCCCTTGCCGCCAATGTTGATGATGCCCAATTCCCTTCTCTCCAGAAAATACTCCGCACGCAACTCAGCAGGATTGGAGAGTGCAATTGATTTTTTGAGAGGCAAAACACCACCAATGATCATTCTGTCATAATGGGAATAGGTAAGCTTCAGTTTATCTTCCTGAAAAAGTTCACTGACCAGGAAATTGTCTCGCAACCCGTTTGTGTCCAAAGCTTTTGTCTCGTTTTTCCCTATAGCAAACCGAATATCCATGTATTGAAGTTAATGAATCAAATATACAAAAACACCGGGGGTGCTAGGGTTTTCAAGGCATCTTTTTACGAAATCGTTCCCGTAACCAGAAACCTTGCCCGTGCTCAACAAAGGAAGCATCACATTGCAATTTTCTATATCTTGTATCAATACATTTTTTAAAGCCGATTACATGTTAAAACAGTTGCTCATTGTTACCCTTTCCATGTTAACATGCGTTGCCATGGCCCAGAAAAAGGCCCTTGTTGGAGGAACCCTGGTGGATGGATTTGGAGGAAAACCCATTCTCAACAGTGTGGTGATCATCAATGGTGAAACCATTGAAAAAGTAGGCAGGGTTGGAGAAATTGAGATTCCAAAAGGAACACAAATCGTTTCAACAGAAGGCATGACTGTTATGCCTGGCCTTTGGGACATGCATGTCCACATGATGATCAACGGACATTCGGATTACCCCTACTGGGACAAGAAATATACTCCCCTGTTCAAAAAAGTAATCATGCCTGCATCTGCGCATCAGTTGCTGATGGCAGGCGTAACCAGTGCCAGGGACCTGGGAGGCCCGCTGGAAGAAAGTCTTTGGGTCAGGGATGCCATCAACAAAGGTGAATTACCCGGGCCTACCATGTATGTAAGCGGACCATTTTTACAACACCGCCCCTATCCCGGAACCGAGCTTTTTCGCTGGGGAATATATGGAGAAAAAGATGCTAGGGAAAAAGTCCAGACACTGGCAAAAGCAGGGGTAGATTGCATCAAACTGATTGATCAGGATGAAATGACCAGAGAAGAGGTGTTTGCGGTTGTTGATGAAGCCCACAAGAACAAGCTGAAAGTGGTAGGACATTCCCACAGGCCCAATGAAATCAGGATTGGCCTGGAAGCCGGAGTGGATAATTTTGAACATACAGGTTTATCCTCAGCACCCGCCTATCCTGATGACATTGTAAGAGCCATTGCAGAAAGAACAGCGCAAATGAGCAAGGGGCCTCTTTTCTGGACACCCACTGTTGAAGGACTTTACAATTACGAGGAAGTGCGCGACAATCCAGAAAAACTGGATGATCCTTCCTGGCACCTGGGCTTGCCAGATTCCGTGATCAAAGACATCAAACAATCCCTGACACACCCCGGAAGGATGAGCTATTTTCAGCTCACCCCCATCAGAAAACCCACACTGGAAACAAAGTTCAGGCAACTTCAAAAAGCAGGTGTCGTGTTGCTGGTGGGAACAGACAGTGGCATTCCCATGAAATTCCACTCTCAAAGCACCTGGAATGAACTGGATGTATGGGTAAGGGTATTTGGAGTAGATCCTGTGCAGGCAATAAAATCAGCCACCTATTGGCCCTCGGTTTTCATGGGCGTAGACAACAAGGTAGGTACCATCAGTGAAGGAAAGCAGGCAGATATTATTGCTGTCAAAGGCGATGCATTGAAATACATCAACCTCTTGCAAAAGGTTGATATGATCATGAAAAAAGGTAAATTTTATAAAGGAGCATAAGAAGATGAAAAAACAAATCGTATCAGGCTGTATAGCTGTAATGCTTATTGGCACTGTATTTGCACAACAAACACAGAAACCACCTTTGCATGGAAAACATTGGATGGCCATAACCGGAAAGCCCTTAGCGGCAACTGCAGGAGCTACCATTTTCAACAAGGGAGGCAATGCCGTTGATGCTGCCTGCGCCATGCTTGCCGCAACCTGTACCATGTGGGATGTATTGAGCTGGGGCGGAGAAACCCAGGCCATCATTTACAATCCCAAAACCAAAAAAGTAATCGCACTGAATGCCATGGGAGTAGCTCCTACAGGTGCAACCCCTGAATTTTTCAAAGCAAAAGGATACAATTTCCCTCCTGAATTCGGAGCCTTGGCTGCCACCACCCCCGGGACACCCGGAGGCATTTGTCATATGCTGGCCAACTATGGTACCATGAGTTTGAAACAGGTGTTGGCACCTGCCATGCAACTGGCATCAGGCTATCCGATTGATGCACAAACAGCCAACAGCATTGAAAGAGGAAAGGACAGAATTAAAGAATGGCCATATAGCAAAAAAGTATTTCTTCCCCATGCAGGTGAAAAAAGAGAAGCCCCTGAAGCAGGTGAAATCTTCAAACAGGAAGATCTTTTCATCACCTTAACCAAGATGGTGGAAGCAGAACAACTTGCCCTGAAAAAAGGCATGTCAAGGAAAGCCGCCATCATGGCCGCCTATGACAGGTTTTACAAGGGTGATATTGCCACAGAATTTGTAAGGGGCTGCCAGGAACAAGGTGGATTGATCACCAAACAGGATCTTGCCAACTGGAAACCGTTTGAAGAAGAAACCACTCATACCAACTACAAGGGGATTGATGTATACAAACTGCAGTCATGGACACAGGGGCCATCGATGTTGCAAGCCTTAAACATCCTGGAAAATGTTGACCTGAAATCAATGGGATACAACAGTACCAAATACATCCATACTGTTTATCAATCCATGAGCATGGCCTTTGCAGACCGTGACTTTTATTATGGTGATCCTTATTTTTCTACTCAACTACCTATG
>JBJOOI010000175.1:0-4318 GCA_046051375.1 Bacteroidota bacterium
CCCTGGTCCATACAATCAACCTGGGCTGCATAGATGGCCATTCGCTTGATCCAAACAGCCCTCTCAGCAACTGGAATATCTTTCCAGGCAGGAATGCTATCGTGCCGATCACTCAACCGATACGATTTGTCAATAACACCCAACTGCAGTTGCTTTTTGTAGCGCTTCACCCTCAACTCATCCCAGCCTCTTTCATACAATTGCATGTACTTCGCAATGTCTTGTTCTTTCGCATGTAGCGGCCAGTGTGGAGCCGTAAAAGCGACGTATAAAAAAAACGGATCATTGGCCCGTTTTGCAGCATGATCATTGATGAAAATTGCAGCAGAATCAGCAATTGCATCTGTCAGATAAAAATCTTTCTTTGGTTTAACAGGCGTATTGTCAGATGTCAGAGACTTGGGCGTATAAAAACTTCCTGATCCAATCAATGTGCCAAAATACCGATCAAACCCACGTTGCCTGGGCCAATTGTCTTGCGGACCTTTGGGCTTGGTTTCTGTGGCAACATGCCATTTCCCTGACAGATAACTTGCATAACCGGCACCTTTAAGGGCCTCGGCTATGGTCATGGTATTTCGGCTCAAATCACCTTTATAACCGGGAGTACCCTGATCAAATCCATTCATGTAACCCATCCCGGTATTGTGGGAATACATCCCTGTCAACAAAGAAGCCCTTGAAGGACAGCAACGACCGGTATTATAAAATTGCTTTAGCCGAACACCAGAGCCTGCGAGGCTATCCAGATGAGGTGTCTTGATCTCAGAACCATATGCCCCAATATCAGAAAAGCCAAGATCATCGGCCATGATGAAGACGATGTTTGGTTTTGATGTTTGGGCAAACGCAACAGATTGCAATGCAGAAAAAAACATAAAAATAATCGCCTTCTTCACCTGTTTCATTTTTACACTAATTGTTCTGTTATTAAAATTAAGGAATATAATTCCCTGCTACCAACTCCTCTGCAAGTCCAAATGAAAGGGTCATGCCCGCGCCGCCCAAACCATTTACAATGGTTACACCCTCTATCGGAGATGTCACAACTTCTGTTCTGCCATCTTTTAGTTTGGCATAAACGCCATTCCAGTTCACCGTAATTTTTTCCTCTTGGAACCTCGCGAAACCAGACAGGTATTTCAAGATCAAATCATTGATAAATGACTTTTCAAAAGGATCATGGGTAGGCCCGTATTCGTGAGAATCCCCAATGATCAATTCTCCTGATGCATTCTGAGAAACCATCACATGAATCCCCCACTTGACATAATCAGGCATTGTATCCTCAATATGCTGCTTTAATCGCTGCAAGGGTTCTCCTGCAGCAGAAAAACTGGCATAATGGGTAAGTGATAATCCTCCGCAAAGGGAAGGGCCCATCCTCCATCCATTGGGCTGAACCCCCATACGCATCATCTGCAATTTAGATTTGGTTATGGGCATAGCAGCAAATGTTTCCGGAAAAAGATTTTCAAAATCTGGCCCGTTGCAAACATAGATTTCGTCGGCTTCAAAAACCTTTTTCCCACTGTACACTTTGCCGGTTTCCACTTGTTGAACATGGGTATCCCAAACGAATTCTACGCCATATTGTTGGTGCAGGAAAGCAGGTAAAGCCTTGATGGCTGTTGGTGAATCGACAATCATTTCATCGGGACTGTATAGACCACCTTTTAGCCCATTGTGAACAATTGCCGTTGAATGCGTGCAGGCTTCAGATGAAGACATCAAGGTATAATTCCTTGTATTTTTTACTGAATCGCGAAACGACTCCAATACTTCCATTTCCAAATCGGAATAAGCAAGATGAAGAGACCCAACTGGATCATGCCATATCCCCGATGCTGCAGCAATTTCTTTCCAGATGGATTGGGACAACATTGCCCTTTCATACATTTTACCATCAGGTTGGCCAATGGGCCATACCATCCCGAAATTCCTGATAGAGGCACCAACAGCAAAGGAGCTGCGATCGATTACCAACACTTTTTTACCCCTGATAGCAAGTGCTCTGGAAGTGGCAAGTCCAACAATACCGGCACCGATTACAATTGCGTCAATTCTCATAATTCAATTATTCTAGTCTTTCTCTGTATTGGTAACAGTCAAAAAAGCCGCCCGTCTTGGACCAGGAAAAGGCACATCACCTTTTAGACCATGCCAGAGAACTTTATTGAACTCCACATCGTTGTTGCTGTCTTCTTTTGCAAAATTGAATTGCTCAGACTTTTTTTGCCATTCATTTTTGGCCATATTCTTTTCCCGCAGATCCACTCCAGGTAGGATTGCCTTAAATGGAAAAGGTTTGGCTGTAGCATCAAAACATCTCCACATCGGGGTTGCTGCTGCATCGTACTGTGTCATGGGCGCCATACCAAGAATCAATTCCATGGTCCGGAGCATCGACGATGTGGTATAAGGAGTATGGTCAACAAATCCACGCTTTACAAATCCTCCGGCAAGGTAGGCCGTACTTCTGTGTGCATCCACGTGGTCAGCACCATTCTGGGCATCGTCTTCAAGAATAAAAACAGCCGATTCATTCCAGATGGGACTCTTTGAGAGCGCCTCGATGAAAAGCCCTACGGCGAGGTCATTGTCGGCAACATGGGCATAAGGAGAAGGCCTTCCAAATCGAACTCCTTCAGTATGGTCATTTCCAAATCGGATGGTATTGAACTGGGGCACCTTGTTGATGGCCAACAAGGAATCAAAATCATGCTTCCAAAACCTGAACCTTGTTGTGTCAGCGATCGTCAGTCCATAACTAGGGAAAGAAGCACAATTGTTGTTCTCAAGGATTGCAAGGGATGGCTTATTTCCTGACACAAACTCACCATATGTCCTGAAGCTTACCCCATAACGATAACAATTGTTCCAAATGAATCCGCCCTTGTTGTTGGCAATCTCCCTCTCCCCTTCTCCACCATAGGTACCGCCACGCGATCCATAACTGGTTGGCCATGTTTTTTCAAGATAATCTGTAGCGTATGCTCCCATGCTCCAGTTGTGGCCATCGGCACTTACCTCAGCATCAACAAAGAAATTATCCAGCAGCACAAAAGACTCAGCAATGGCATGCTGATTAGGAGTGATTTTTTTACCAAACAACAGCAAGGATGTATCTCCATTTCCACCCTTTACATCTGCCAACACCTGATCATAGGTGCGGTTTTCCTTGATGATATAAAAAACATGCTTGATGGGTGATGTTTTATTCATCGTAACTGGAATGGGAAATCCTGGAGCAGCGGCATCAGCCAATGCTGTTTTTTGCGTAGAATATGGACTATTTCTATAAACAGCTTTTGTATAGACGTCAAGCTCAAGCTGGGTTGGCGGCTTGATTACACTCATGGTACCCTTGAATAAACCGCCAATGTATTCTACCTGTGAAGCATCCTTTGTTGAAAAACCATGGTGGATCACTTCTTCTTTTTTCCTGATGGGTGAAGGACCAAATGCATTGGGCAGAGAACTCATTCCCTTTCCATTGGCCACCCAAAGTTTATTGTTGACAAATCGGACTGAAGTAGGATACCATCCCACAGGAATAAATCCTTTGGATATGCTTTTCCCAGGAGTTGTTACGTCAAAGACTGCAACACAATTGTTGTTGGCATTAGCAATATACAAGCGCCTGGACTTTGAATCCAACGCAAGACTGTTGGTCGTAGATCCACTGGGTGAGTTGGGATACAATGCTACGTCCAATGTTTCAATGACCTGTTGTTTTGCAAGATCAACTACAGATACACTGTTGTCATTGGAATTGCACACATAGAGCAATTTGCCATCTGAAGAAAGCAATATTTCATTGGGATTGTCTCCTACTGTAATGGGTCTTTTCCAAGCTCCTGTTACTAGATCGTAGACAAGCAACTTGTCACAACCCCAGCAGCTGATGTAGAGTACTTTTCCATTGGTCGAGAGTTTACAATCGTAAGCTTCAGCTTCCAAACCCAGTTGCCCAATGATTTTATTGGACTTCAGATCGATGGTATAGAAAGCCTTGTTCTCCCGGCTCACCACATACAGACGTTGTCTCGCATCATCCACCGCAATTCCGGAAGGACCAACCCTTACTGGCCAGGGCTTGTCCAATAGAATGCTGTCAACGCGTTTTAATTTTTTGTTCTGTATTTCATATTTCAAAACTCTGTTATCGTGGCCACCTGAAACATAAAGGGTTTTGTTATCTGATGAGAAAGCAAGTCCGTACCATGACTTTTCCACATCTACAGAGTCTATCACTTTTTCAGTCTTGATATCAATCAGTTGAATACTCTGTGTACTCTGGCCATTGTTGGTTACT
>JBJOOI010000176.1:0-4304 GCA_046051375.1 Bacteroidota bacterium
ATCAATGAATCCATCCATTTCAGTAGCAACATTGTTTACAAGATCTCCGGTAAAGAACACGAGGTCGGGTTCCTGCTCCATCAACTTGCGGACGCCTTTTTCTACAGCCAATTTATCCTCAAGGCTTCCTGAATGTATATCGGATATTTGTATGATTTTCAGGCCCTTAAACGCAGAAGGAAGGTTCTCGAATGTTAATTTAACCTTTTCTACCCTGTACTTGTATTTGTTTCCAAATCCATACAGCAGCGTTCCGAAAAGTCCGCCGCCTACCCCGATGCCAAGCCAGGACAGAAATACTGACCTGGTGATGCCTTCAGCATTTGAAGCTGAACCATTAATGACCGAAATGGCTTTACCTCCCCCCCACTGAAAAATCCTGCGTACATCATCCAACAGGAAAAACAAGGTGGCTACTATTTTAGCAATAAACAAACCAATCACAATCGGAAAAACAAGACTCCTCACCACCTGGGGAAGTTTCTCAAATCCAATGAATGAAATGGTGATGAAAAGCAGGAGCGCCGCAACAGTGAAAGACCAGTAAATCATGTGGATGGTCATCCTGGCCTTGGGAGACAAGGATGAGGTTACCACACGGAGTGACTGGAAAACATAGAAGTCCACAGCCAGCATGATGAGGATAAAAAACCAGGATCCCAATAGTCTTTTCATTGCCTAAAAATAAATGAATTCTGCCACTTGTTGTTCAATGCTATTGATCGTAATGGGCTCTATGATATTTCCCTCAGCATCCATCAGCTTATCCACAGTGGAAATAGGCAATTTGTTGGCCAGCACATTCACCTTGAGGTAATTCAATACACCGGTGACATGCTCCAAACCCCTGATATTGCCCCCTTTGCCTGTGGCCACACCCACCAACATCGCTTTTTTTCCAGGCCAACAGCTCTTGATATCAGTAATATCAATCATGCTTTTGAAAATGCCAGGGTAGCTTCCATTGTACTCGGGCAAAACAAAAATAAACTTGGTTACAGGTTTCAGATGAAGCTGCTGAAAAGAAACAAAAGCCGGCGAGCTGGGATCCAGGTTGAAGTTTTCAAGTGTAACCAGCTCAGCATCAATGCCTTTGGATAAAAAAACGCTTTTGTAGAAACTCCCAACCTTGCGTGAGTTGCTTCCAACCCTGTTTGTACCGACAATTATCCTGTAAATTTCACTATTCATAGAAGACTAACATTATTTTATGCATAATGTTCCCTAAAATGGTACCGAAATTGTAAATTTGTCATCCTGTCATTCTCAATAAATCATTAATATTCATGGCCCGGATCATTGGTGTAGCAAATCAAAAAGGCGGTGTTGGTAAAACGACCACCGCAATCAATCTGGCAGCCAGCTTAGCTGTACTGGAATACAAGACTCTGTTGGTGGATGCTGACCCCCAGGCCAACAGTACGTCTGGCGTTGGTTTCGACCTGCACAACATCCAGCACAGCATTTACAATTGTATGATAGGAGATGCAAAAGCCATCGATGCCATCCTCAAAACAGAGATACCCAACCTTGATCTTATTCCCTCTCACATTGACCTTGTCGGTGCTGAGCTGGAGATGATCAATTATCCCAACCGGGAAAATGTAATCAAGCAGATCCTTGATGAAGTCCGGGAAGATTATGATTTCATTGTGATTGATTGCTCCCCTTCCCTTGGACTCATTACCGTCAATGCCCTCGTTGCAGCAGACTCCGTAGTCATACCTGTACAGGCAGAGTTTTTTGCACTAGAGGGCTTGGGCAAATTGCTCAATACCATCAAGATTGTTCAAAGCAGGCTCAATACATCATTGGCCATTGAAGGAATACTCATGACCATGTTTGATGTCCGCCTGAGGTTGTGCAACCAAATCATCAATGAGGTCAGAAGGCATTTTGAAGACATGGTCTTCGATACCATCATCCACCGTAACTCCAGGTTAAGCGAAGCGCCAAGTGTAGGCAAACCAGCCATTCTATATGATGCAGAAAGCAAGGGTGCCATCAATTACCTGAACCTTGCAAAAGAGATTCTGCAAAAAAACAACATGACAAAAATCAAGGAATCAGAAAGAACCATAAATCCAGACAATGAGCAATAATCCCAGCAATAAAAAAGACGCTTTGAACAGGGGAATCAGGTCCCTGCTGGGCAGCATTGACTCAGAAATGAAAACACCTGCAGGCAACCTCAAATCAGAAATTGTCGAAAAGACAACGGCTGTTTCAAGGGTTCCGTTGGAAAACATCATCCCCAACGCAAAACAACCCCGCCAGGACTTCGACGCCAAAGCGCTTGAAGAACTTGCCCAATCAATTCGCCAGCACGATATCATTCAACCCCTGACGGTAGCCATGCTGCCTTCTGGCAAATACAAACTGATTGCAGGAGAAAGAAGGTGGAGGGCGGCAAAGCTCGCAGGCATCAAGGATGTTCCTGTATACCTGCGCGTGGTTGATGACAAACAAATTCTTGAACTCGGCTTGCTGGAAAACCTTCAAAGAGAAAACCTCAATGCCATAGAAATTGGCCTCAGCTATCAACGCCTGATTGATGAGTGCTCAATGACGCAGGAGGATGTTGCCACAAGAATGGGAATGGACAGAAGCACAGTTTCCAACTATATCAGGATGCTGAAACTCCCTCCAGACATCGTGGTTGCAGTCAGGAATGGCTCTTTGTCTATGGGTCATGCCAGGGCTTTGATCAATGCCGGTGAGGTAGACAAACAACTCTATGTCTACAATACCATTCTATCCAAAAAACTTTCAGTAAGGCAGACGGAAGATCTGGTGAAGCAGTTGTACAAGCCCGCCAAGCCTAAAGCTGATACCAAACAAAAACCACAGGGGCAATTCAATAAAATCCAGGACCAGCTCACTTCTTTTTTTGGAACAAAAGTCAAACTGGAACACCAAAAAACCGGAAGGGGCAAGATCAGCCTGGAATATTATTCATTGGAAGAACTGAATGGCCTTTTGGAAAAAATGAATGTCAACATCCATTGATGTGTGCAAAGACGCTTCGACAATGCTTTTTCTTGATCCTGCTTTTTAGCAGCACCAACAGTCTTTTTGCCCAAAATGTACTGAAGCCTTTTGCTAAAAAACCGCAGGCAACATTGAGCAAAGACTCATCCCAGAAATCTTCCATCAAGGATACAACCCATAAGGTCAGGTCCATTGCTGGTAAGGCTTCTTTGCGCTCTGCCATCCTGCCTGGTCTTGGGCAGATATACAACAAGAAATACTGGAAAGTTCCGATTGTATACGGCATCCTGGCCATACCGGTAAGTGCTTACAGTTACAACAGTACCTGGTACAAAAAAACCAGGTTTGCTTACTCGGCAAGGTCTGATGCAGATACCACCAATGACAAGCTCATTGCACCAGAACTGCAACCCCTGGCTACCGCATCACTGAAGCTTTACAGAAACGAATTCAGGAAAGGAATGGATTTTTCAATCCTTGGACTCCTTGTATTGTGGGGGCTCAATGTGGCTGATGCAGCAGTAGACGGTCACCTGAAAACATTTGATATATCTGATGATTTGAGCATGCGATTGAAGCCGAATTTTTCAACAGGCAGAAAAGGTCAGATGGGATTTACGGCTTCGTTTCAATTGGGTAAAACCAAACCTGTAAAATTCAACACATTTTAGTGTCAAAAAATCTAACTTCATAAAAACGCAGGTATGAACATTGCATTGGTGGGATATGGAAAAATGGGAAAAATCATTGAAGAGGTGGCGCTTTCAAGAGGCCATCAGGTAGGCATTAAAATAGACATCAACAACCTTGATGAATTCAATGCAGAAAATTTTGCATCGGTTGATGCGGCCATTGAATTCACTGGCCCCCACACTGCACTACAGAATGTGTTAAAATGCCTGGACTTTAACACACCAGTTGTTTGTGGATCAACGGGATGGCTTGATCAGCTTTCAACAGTGGAGAAAAAATGTATCCAACAGGATGGCAGTTTTCTCTATGCGAGTAATTTCAGTGTTGGGGTGAATATTTTCTTTGAAGTCAACAAAAAGCTGGCACAGCTGATGGAGGGTCAGCGCCAATACGATGTGAGCATCACTGAAATTCACCATACCCAAAAAAAAGATGCACCCAGCGGAACAGCCATCACCCTGGCCGAGCAGGTCCTGGCCTTCAATAGCTCAAAATCCCAATGGGTAAACGACAAACCAGCGTCAGCAAATGAACTTTTGATCAAAAGTGAGCGGATTGACCCTTATCCCGGGTGGCATGAGGTAAAATACAGTTCTGATATTGACGAGATCCAGATCATC
>JBJOOI010000177.1:0-4302 GCA_046051375.1 Bacteroidota bacterium
GCCCTGTCTTTTGAAATCATCAACAGGAAAACATTCACTGATTATATTGATGATGTCAGTACCAACTATATCAGCAATGAAGATTTTTACGCCTACTTTGGAGATGGAACTGAAAAAGCCAAACAGGCCATACAGATGGCCAACAAATCAGCCTTTGCAAACGGCGAAAATTACAGACCCGGATTTGGCATCGGGTCAAAAAGAGGAACCCCTACAAATAATGATGCATATTATGCTTCTTCCTTAAAAATCAGCATCAGGCTCGGCAGAAATGAGCAGTACAATGATTACGGAAGAGGTCGTGATATGAAATGCCCTATCATAAGATTTTAGTTCGACAGGTTGGATACCGTACCCAGTGAAAAAGTGAGAGGAGCCTGTTTCTTTTCATTCACAAGGCAAGGCATGACGCAAGAGCGCTCATGCCTTGACCCGTATCAAGAAGCCTCCAATTCAATTTTCAAAAACTTCGCCGTATGACTTCCCTTAACCTTCAACAATCCTATGGGATCTCCTTCATATAAAATCGTTCCGCCCCCATCTCCCCCTTCAGGACCAAGGTCTATGATATGATCAGCCACTTTGATTACGTCAAGGTTGTGCTCAATCACCAAAACCGTATTGCCACGGTTGACCAGTTTATTCAATACATTCAGCAGCAGATTGATGTCCTGGAAATGTAGACCTGTTGTTGGCTCATCCAGAATATAAAAAGTCTTTCCGGTATCTTTTTTGGAGAGTTCGGTAGAAAGCTTAACCCGCTGCGCCTCACCGCCACTAAGGGTTACAGCGGATTGACCAAGGGTGATATAACCCAATCCCACTTCCTGCAGCACCTTTACTTTTCTGTAGAGATAAGGGATTTGCTGAAAGAATTCAACAGCCTCATCCACTGTCATGTCCAGCACATCACTGATGGACTTTCCCTTGTACCGAATTTCCAATGTTTCCCGGTTGTATCGTTTGCCATTGCATTTTTCACAATGCACATAAACATCAGGAAGAAAATTCATTTCAATCACCCTCAATCCACCACCTTCACACATATCACATCGACCTGCTTTTACATTGAAGGAGAAACGACCAGCATTATAGCCCCGGATCTTTGCTTCAGGCACTGCAGCAAATAACTGACGGATGTCTGTAAAAAAATTACAATACGTGGCGGGATTGCTGCGGGGCGTTCTGCCAATGGGTGATTGATCAATTTCTATCACCTTATCAATATGCTCCAGCCCAGTTATTTGTTTGTAGGGCATAGGATCCTGCTTGGCATCATAACAATGCTTGTTCAGCAGTGGATAAAGGGTTTCGTTGATCAGGGTGGATTTACCGCTTCCACTTACACCCGTTACAAGGACGAAGGTTGCAAGAGGAATGTTTATATCTACATTTTTTAAATTATTTCCTGAGGCTCCCTTCAACTGAAGATAATTTCCATTGCCTTTGCGCCTTTCTGCTGGCAACTCCACCTTTTTCTTGTTGTTCAGGTAACCGGCTGTTTCAGAGCCAGACTTACAAACATCAGCAGGGCTGCCCTGTGCAACAATTCTACCGCCATGTATACCAGCCTTTGGACCAACATCAATCAGGTGGTCAGCGGCAAGCATGATATCCTTATCGTGCTCAACCACAATGACACTGTTTCCAATATCCCTCAGGTTTTTCAACGCCCCAATCAGTTGCTGATTGTCTCTTTGATGAAGGCCAATGGAAGGCTCATCCAAAATATAGGTAATGCCCTGCAACTGTGATCCAATCTGGGTTGCAAGCCTGATGCGCTGAGACTCTCCACCACTCAATGTTCTCGTTGGACGACCCAATGAAAGATAACCCAGGCCCACATCCAACAGAAAACCCAAACGGCTGCGAATCTCCTTGAGGATATCCTTGGCGATCAGGTTCTGCCGGGTATCCATGCGTTTTTCAAGGTTGGCAAACCAATCCTGCAAAGCAGAGAGGTTCATTTCAGACAGATCGGCAATATGTTTCCCATCAATGCGAAACCACAAACTCTCATTTTTCAATCTTGTACCATGACATTCAGTACAAGGCCTGAGCATCATGTATTTCTCTGCCCATTCACGGATTGCATCACTGGTGCTGTCTGTGAACCAGCGCACCACCATGTTGATGACACCTGGATACTCCCCCTTTTCCAACTGATCAATTTCCCCCTGAATTCCATCCTCGTTGCCAAACAAAATAACGTTCATCGCCTTGGCAGGAAGCTTTTCTATGGGCGTCTTCAAACTGAACTTGTGCTTTTTTGAAAGCTGTTCCACCATCTTGTAATAATAGGAATCCCTTTCCTCTCCCAAAGGCAAAATCGCACCATCAGCGATGGAAATTGTCCTGTCTGGCATTACTGCATGGAGGTCAATGGCATGCTGCTGCCCCAGGCCCTTGCAAGCAGGGCAGGCACCATAAGGCGAGTTAAAGGAAAAGGTATTGGGTGAAGGCTCTTCGTAAGAGAGACCGGTTGTCGCACACATGAGCTTCTTGCTGTACTGAACAACCGAATCATTGTCGTGTACAAGAATAAACAAAAGTCCCTTTCCTATCTGCATGGATTGGTTGATGCTCTGCCCAATCCTGATTTTCATGTCTGGCGTTACTGCAAGCCTGTCTACCACCACCTCAATATCATGCACTTTGTAACGATCTACCTGCATCTTGGGCACCAGGTCTTTCAATTCACCATCCACCCTTACTTTCACAAAACCCTTTTTCCGGGTCTCCTCAAACAATTCACGGTAATGTCCTTTTCTCCCTCGCACCATGGGTGCCAATATGGTAATTTTTTTACCCGCTAATTTTTTGAATAAATCAGCAATAATTTCTTCATCGGTGAACTTGACCATTTTCTTGCCCGTATTCATAGAATAGGCATCACCGGCCCTGGCAAAAAGCAACCTTAGAAAATCATAGACTTCTGTCACGGTTCCAACGGTAGATCGCGGATTGCGGTTGGTGGTCTTTTGTTCAATTGAAATAACTGGTGACAAGCCGGATATCTTGTCAACATCCGGCCTTTCCATTTCTCCCATGAACTGTCTGGCATAGGTCCCGAAGGTTTCCATGTACCGCCTATGCCCCTCGGCATAAATGGTATCAAATGCCAAAGAAGATTTACCACTTCCACTGATGCCTGTGATCACCACCAATTGATGCTTGGGAATGGTGATGTCGATATTCTTGAGGTTGTGTGCCCTGGCGCCGATTACTTCTATGTTGTCTTTTTTGACCATTGAGTGGGTGGTTGTGGGTTAATGGAAAACAACTGATCTGAGATATTGTTTCGTTCAAAATTAAAGCAAATCAAGTCAGCGGGCAGGATTTGTCATTATTGAAAAAATACTTATCTTTGCACCAGTTCTTTAATATTCTTATCCAGAAAGGCAGAGGGATTGGCCCGATGACGCCTTGACAACCTGTTAACTAACCATTAATAAGGTGTCAACTCCAGCTTGCACAGGCAAGCACAGATAAGTCAGATATTTTCCCTTGACAAGATCAACGCTTTATAGTGAAAACCCATCTGGCTTCAGATGGGTTTTTTTATGCCCTTTCTGGAAAGCATTGATCATCATGAACAAAACATTACACACATATCATTACAAAGGCTTACTGACCTTGGAGTCTGGAAGAAAAATCCAGGATTTCAAGATGGTTTATACCACCATGGGTGAGATTTCACCCAACAAAGACAACGTGGTGTGGATATTTCATGCCATGACCGCCAACAGCGACCCTTCTGACTGGTGGGCAGGAATGGTGGGCGAAGGGAAATTCTTTGACCCACTGAAGTATTTCATCATCTGTGTCAATATGCCGGGCAGTTATTACGGAAGCGTAAATCCCCTTGATAAAAATGAAGAAACAAGCATGCCTTTCCTTCAGGATTTCCCTTTCTTTACCCCAATGGACATGGCAAGGTCTTATGAACAGCTCAGGCTTTCACTAGGCATAGCAGAAATATTCATGGGAATTGGTGGATCAATGGGCGGACAACAGCTGATTGCCTGGGCTTGCCTTCAACCAACCCTGTTCAAATTCCTTGTTCCCATTGCCACGAATGCGTTTCACTCTCCCTGGGGCAAAGCATTCAATGCTTCACAAAGAATGTGCATCGAAGCAGACCCTACCTGGAAAGAAAAAATTCCTGAAGCAGGAATGGAAGGATTGAAGGTGGCCCGGTCTGTTGCCTTGATCAGCTACAGGCATTATGACACCTATGGTAAAACACAGGAGGATCTTGACAAAGCCATTGAAAATACCAGGAGTGAATCCTACCAAAAA
>JBJOOI010000178.1:0-4824 GCA_046051375.1 Bacteroidota bacterium
CTTCACTCCATTGTTTATTTTTGTCCATGTTTTTCCATAGTCGTTCGTCCTATATGCATAAGCGCCATAATCATTGAACTTATACCTTGTTGCTGAAATGTAGGCAACACCTTTATCGAAAGAAGAGAGCTCAATGCTATTGATTTGAGATTCCATTAAATCTGCAGGTGTTACGTTGCTCCATGTTTTTCCTCCATCAAGGGTAACATTTACTAAACCACAATCACTCCCTGTCCAGATAACACCTTTTTCAATACCAGACTCTGCTACATAAAAAAGGGTATTGTAATTTTCTCCTCCTGCCCCTTCGTTGGTGAATGGAATTCCCCCGGGACCTTGTTTCGATTTTTCGTTTCTGGTAAGATCCGGACTAATTACTTCCCAGCTCATTCCTCCATTGGTTGTTTTGAAAAGGACATTTCCTCCATGATAAATTGTTTTGGGATCATGAGGAGAAGCAACAATGGGAGCATTCCAATTGAAGCGGTACTTCATGTCTTTGGGTTCAATCGCAAGGTTGAGTGTCGGGTAGGCCTGTACATCTTTTGTTTCATTTGTCTTCCTGTTCAACACTTCAATATAACTTTTGTTTCATTTGTCTTCCTGTTCAACACTTCAATATAACCTTGATAACATCCGCCAAAAACAAGGGTTGGATCATTGGGGTCGAATGCGAGAAAGGCAGATTCACAACCAGCGCCCGTCGTCCAATCCCGATCTGTGAGTGCCGCTCCATTGTTTCTGCTCGCTAAAATAACAGATGTGTTGTCTTGTTGACCGCCATATACTTTATAAGGAAATACATTATCAGTATTCACCCTATAGAATTGAGCGGTGGGCTGATTCATGATGGTTGACCATGATTTTGCATGATCAAAACTGATTTCAGCACCGCCATCATCGCCAAGCGCGATAATGTTATTTTTATTGGGATTGATCCACAGATCATGTGTATCACCATGTTGAACTTTTACTGGCGTAAATGTTTTTCCACCATCAATTGATTTCATCATGGGTGCATTGAGCACATAAACGGTGTTTTCATTTTTAGGGTCTGCAAATACTTCCATGTAGTACCAAGAGCGTGAACAAATATCCTGGTTGTTTGAAAGCAAAGCCCAATTCTTACCTCCATCATCTGAACGATAGAGGCCTGATTTGCTTTTTTCAGTTTCTACAATAGCGAATACACGGTTTGAATTTGCCCTTGAAACACTAATCCCCATCTTGCCCATAGATTTAGGCAGGCCTTCTGTAAGTTTTTGCCAGGTATTTCCTTCATCCGTTGATTTCCAAATTGCAGATCCTGATCCCCCACTTGAAACTGTCCAGGGAAACCTTCTGTGCTCCCATGATGCAGCGTACAAGATGCGGGGATTATTCATATCCATTGAAAGCGATGAAATACCCGTGCTATCATTGATATAAAGCACTTTCTCCCAGGTTGATCCACCATCGGTTGATTTAAAAACGCCCCGGTCGTTGTTAGGACCATGAACGGTTCCTTGCCCTGCAACATATACCAGGTCTGGATTTGAAGGATGTATGGCGATATCGGAAATATGGCGGGTCTTTTCCAAACCAATGTTCTTCCAGGTCTTTCCTGCATCAGTTGATTTGTATACCCCATTTCCATAACTGGTCATTACGCCACGAACGGCATGTTCGCCTGTGCCAACATAAACAACATTGGGGTCTGATTCTGAGACAGCAATCTCACCTATAGATCCTACACTAAAAAAACCATCAGAAATATTTTCCCAGTTGATTCCACCATCTTCTGTTTTCCACACCCCCCCACCAGTATATCCTGCATAAAATTTTTGGTCATTTCCCACAACACCTGAAATGGCATTGGCCCTTCCTCCACGAAATGGCCCGATATTTCTCCATTTGAGGTTGCTAAACAAAGCGTCTGGCGATTGTTGAACAGGAGCGATCGGTCCTGCTTTTTTCTTTTGTGCAGTGGTGAATAGCGAAAGGATGCATAGTGTTGCGAGCAGAAAATATTTCATGCGTATTGATTTATTGATGTAATTATATTGATGTAAAAAGGTATTTACGCGAACAGTGAATAGATATTATTATTTCATCAATTTAGTCACTAAATTTAATAATTATATCAAAATGATTTTGGATATTCTCTATTGGGGTCAGATAATTCCTCTTAAACTACTTCGTCGGAATGACCTTGTGTAGATAACTCATAAAACCGAAGACAATTGCCACATATGAAATACCTTAAATACCCAATGCTGCTCATGCTCAGCATCAGTTTTTGTTTTGTGCAGGCGCAGAAAATATCAATAGGCCTTCAATCTTTTGATACGGCGTTTAACAATAAAATCATTCAGGAAAAATTTGTACCCATTGACGCCTCAACCATCCGAATCCAATTTGGAAAATCAACTTGGGAAGTAAAAGATTCTGTTTACAACCAATCTGTCACTGATGGTAAAGCAGATCACCTCATTCGATTCCGATGCATATCAGGTGAAACTGAAAATACAAACGCATCTGTACGATTTGAGTTTGAAAAGTGGAAGGAATCCAATTATGTTTTGCTGCCTTCGGCCGTATACAACGGCAATAGATTTCCATCCAGGAGACTCCGGTATTCACCTAAACTCCATGACATTAAAGACATTGGCATCGATAAACCGATGATTATTTCTGATGTTCCACGATTATCCTTACCAGGTTATGTTTCCAAGATCCAGGAAAGATCTGGCAGTATGAGTACGCCAAGTGTTGGGATTTATGATGCAGTTGAAAAAAGATATTTTTGGATGATCACTGATCAGGGAAACAAATGGGGTGACCATGGAATCAATATCGCAGAATCGAATGATCGAAAAAAAATGATGTTATCAATTGAATCACCAGTGGTGCGTGAAACGTATGCATACACAATGTGTGACAATCAAAAAGCAAGCTGGGATAAGCCAAGAAACTTTAAAAAAGGAGATACCATCCTTATTCGTGTAAGGACTTACCAAAAAAAGGGTGAGCAATTACAAGCATTGTTCGATACCTTTTTTGAGATCAGAAACGATTTTTCAACTCCTCCTGTCATTCAAAGAAAAATCCCGTTGTCTGAATGCTTCAGGGTTATTGAAGAAAAGTTTAATCAACAGAACTACGTGGCAAATCATGGCTATTATTCCGTCGGAATGAGAGAGAATTTTCTGCAGGACTGGCAAATAGGTTGGACCGGAGGGATGATCAGTACTTTGCCATTGTTAATCGAGGGAAACAGTACCAGTCAAGTTCATGCAGTAAATAATTTTAAATGGCTATTCGAAAAAGGGATTAGTCCATCCGGATTTTTCTGGGATGCAGGCAGCAATGGTACCAACTGGTATGGAGGAGACATCCGAAATCTACACACAAAGAACTGGCATCTGGTGCGAAAAAGCGGAGATGCTGTTTGGTATATCCTCAAGCAATTTGAGATCATGCGTTCTAAAAATATTCCCATTGACCCCCATTGGGAAAAAGGATTGAAAGGTGT
The DNA here is from genome assembly GCA_046051375.1 of Bacteroidota bacterium. Taxonomy (GTDB): domain Bacteria; phylum Bacteroidota; class Bacteroidia; order Chitinophagales; family Chitinophagaceae; genus Pollutibacter. The sequence goes on from JBJOOI010000178.1 coordinate 3,515, forward strand.
GTGCAGCTCATTTGTGAATCTTTGGCAAAAGAACCATCAATTGGGTCAATTCATTGACTCAGAAAACGGATCTATTATCGTAGGTGGATCCAGCAGTGGAGCAATTGTGCCAGCTGGTTTAGCAAAAGCAAGTACTTATTTTAACGATAGTTCTTATTTGAAAATAGCTGAAGAAATAGGAGAATATTTTTATTTGAATTTCACGAGTAAAGGAATCAGCTGCGGAGGTCCTGGTGATGCCCTTCAAAACCCGGATTCAGAATCGGGAGAGGCATTATTGGAATCATATATCGCATTGTATGAATCAACAAAACAAAAAAAATGGTTAATCAGAGCAGAAGAAGCAGCCAAACAATTTGCTACATGGGTGGTTAGTTACGATTATGTTTTCCCTGATACCAGTGCTTTCAGGAAAATGAACATCTCTTCAAGAGGGTCGGTATATGCCAATACACAGAATAAACATGCCGCTCCTGGTATTTGTACTGCATCTGGAAATGGGCTATTAAAACTATATCAATACACAGAGGACATTCGATATTTGCTCTTGTTGAAAGAAATTACAAACAGCATATCTCAATTCGTATCACATCCTGCATTACAATTTGGAAAGGCTCCATTTGGCTGGGTAACCGAACGAATCAATTTAACAGATTGGGAAGGAGAAGGATCTATTGGATATGTGTTACCCATTTCAACATGGGCAGAAACATCAGTGATGTTGACCTATGCAGAACTCCCTGGTGTAATCATTGACCTTGATAAAAAAGTTTATGAAACACTGGACCATGTTGAATTGGAAAAAATAAAGGAAGATGAGCGTTTTATTTCATTCCGCCTTTCTAATCCAACTGCATTCCCTGCCCTTGTTAAGATTGATGTTTACAACAAAAAGAAAGGAAATAAAAAAATGAAGGTTCTCTTAAATGCAAAAGAGAATCAGATTGTTGACATAGAAAAATAAAAATGGGCATGCTTTTTTAGCATACCCATTTCACTTTTTTTCAGGAAAATTAAGGTCTTACAGTAATGTCAAATTGACGAACAACTGATATGCTGTTGCTATTGTTTACATTTTTTGCAACAATGGTTACTTTATACGTGCCCGGTACTGTAAATGCGTATTGGTATTGTGCATATACTCCAGGAATTTTCCCAAACAAGTAAGTCATTCCTGGTATGCTTGCATTTGTTTCATTTTTGATAACAACACCTGCATCAGGCAATGTCGTTTTTAAACTTGTTTTGGCAGTAATCAACCAGTCATCATTTGCAATATTATTCACTGTTGTTCCGGGATCAAATTGAAT
>JBJOOI010000179.1:0-4283 GCA_046051375.1 Bacteroidota bacterium
TTCTGCCTGAGAATGAAGAGAGAATATTTCTGTCATGATGTAGAACTGCAATTTACATATTTAATGGGATGATTATTTTCAACACTGCATCGTTAATTTCTTTAGATTTGAACGACGCACAAACCGCTTACATCATGCAGAACAGAATCATCGGTCTCTGTCTTTTCTTTGTTTTTGGTCTCACCCATCTTCAGGAATCAGCAGCGCAAAAAAAAGCAGTCATCGCTTACTACTCCGGAAGCCTCAATGCCATTGATTCATTCAATGCAAAAAACTTCACGCACATCATTTATTGCTTTGGACGGCTCAATGGCAATGACCTGAAAATTCGTGGGGAAAAAGATACGCTCTTGATCCAGAAGATGGTGGCCATGAAAAAACAAAACAAGGATCTGAAAGTATTGTTGTCCCTGGGTGGATGGGGAGGATGTGCCCCATGCTCTGACGTTTTCAGTACTGCAAGGGGAAGGGAGGATTTTGTGCAATCCGTGAAATCCCTAACAAATTATTTTGGATCTGATGGCATTGACCTGGACTGGGAATACCCCACCATTGAAGGATTTCCCGGGCATCGCTTTGTTCCGGAAGACAAACAAAACTTTACTGAACTGATCCGGCTTTTGCGCAAGGAATTGGGTAAAAAAAGTACGATTACATTTGCAGCAGGTGGTTTTCAAAAATTCATTGATCAGTCAGTAGATTGGAAAGCCATCATGCCACTTGTTGATTACGTAAACCTGATGACCTACGATCTTGTTGGAGGATATTCTACTGTAACAGGCCACCATACTGCGTTGTACAGTACCGACAAACAGAAGGAATCAACCGACAATTGTGTGAGCAGTTTGCTCAACATGGGCATCCCATCAAAAAAACTGATCGTGGGAGCAGCATTCTATGCCCGCACCTGGGAAGGGGTATCCCCAGAAAACAATGGACTTTACCAAAAAGGGACCTTCAAACATTTTATAGGATACAACCAGTTTCCAACGCGCATCTCCGAAAACATTGGTTATACCATGTACTGGGACGAACAGGCTCAGGCACCTTATGCTTACAATGCCAAAGAAAAATCATACGCCACTTTTGACAACAAAAAATCCATTGCAGCAAAAACCAAATATGTAATGCAAAAGAAACTGGGAGGCATCATGTTCTGGCAGCTTGGACATGATACAGCCAATGATGGATTGGTTGACACCATCAACAAGACGCTGAAAGGCAAATAGGAAAATTTGCTACTCGATAGATTATTACTTCGCAATAAAATTATAATAGTGCCCGCCTACTTGATGGGGGTGCAATGCTCCGCAAGAATCCTGACCACCCCATTGTGTTTTACTATTGTCACACTGCAGCGCTGTTTATCATTGAACTGTTCGCCATGGTAGAAACCCTTTCCTTTCCAAATGGTGTTCACCACAGCAGTATTGCCTTCGATCTGTAGGGTCAAATGTTCGCGGTCCATGGTTTGCAATTGATAGACATCTGACCCTGCGGTTGCAATGATGTTTTTGCGGTCAAAGGGTTGTCCAGACTGGGTATAATAGACATAGTGTTCAGACAAAACAGAGTCTACCAGGTTGGAGTTTTTCTGTTCCCATCCTTGATCAAATTTATCCAATACCGCATAGACCTCCTGTTCGGTCAGCGTTGCTTCTTTTTTGGTACAATTCAGCAAAAAGAATGAGAGCAGAAAAAGGAGAAATATTCGTTTCATGGCATGATGATGTTTAATAAATATACAAAATTCACCTCTTATCAGGCAAGCAAATGCTTCAATCTGGTACCCATCAAGCCTATGCATTCCTTTATTTTTGAATGGGGCAATTCAGCCGTATCCAGTTGGAAGGTAACCCTGGAAATTCCACCCAATGCTTGGGCATGGCGAAGGATTTTCGCTGCAACATCTTCGGCACTGCCTACCAACAATGCACCAGTTGGTCCGGCTTGTGCTTCAAAATGGGCCCTGGTCGTAGGTGGCCAACCCCTCTCTTTTCCAATCTTGGTCATTGCCGCAGCATAGCCAGGATAAAAAGATTCGAAAGCCTGTTCAGTGGTTTCACCGATATATCCGAGTGAATGCAGACCCACTTTGAGCTGCTCCGCAGGATGGCCCGCTTTTTTGCCTGCCTCGCGGTACAAATCAACCAGCGGCCTGAAGCGATGGGTCTCGCCACCAATGATGGCCACCATCAATGGAAGCCCAAGCATACCAGCCCTTACAAAGGAGGAAGGCGTTCCTCCAACACCGAGCCAAACGGGAAATGGATCCTGCACTGGCCTTGGATAAATGGACTGGTTCTTCAGCGCAGGACGAAACTTTCCTGACCAGCTGATGGTTTCATTGTCCCTTATCTTCAACAGTAAATCGAGCTTCTCTATAAACAGGGCATCGTAGTCATTGAGGTCCAATCCAAACAAGGGATAGGCATCAATGAAGGATCCTCGCCCGGCCACCATCTCTGCCCTTCCCCCAGAAATCAAATCCAGTGTTGCATGCTGTTGGAAGACGCGCACAGGGTCTGCTGCACTCAAGACAGTAACTGCAGTTCCCAGCCTGATATTTTTTGTTTGGGCAGCTGCTGCCGCAAGAATAAGCGTTGGAGCAGAGTCGAGAAAACCCTTTCTGTGGTGCTCTCCAATGCCAAAATAATCGAGTCCTACCTCGTCTGCATAAGCGATCCTGTCCAACAACTGCTCCATTGCAAGGGAATCGCTGATGGCATTCTCTTCATTGCCACTCATCATCGCCGCAAAACTGTCAATTCCTATTTCCATCTTTCGATTTTATGCCATGCAACATGGCTTATTGTTTATCGCACAAAGGTAAAATTAACGGCGTTTAGCCATACCTTTAAAGGGATTTATTTCAGCAGAACCCACAGAAATAATAACTTAAAGTACAAAGCTGCCAGCATGAAAAGTCTTCAAACCCTCTGCGCTCTACTCTTTTTTTGCATTACCCTTTCCGCACAACAACGCCCGAACGTAATCATCATTTATGCAGATGACCTGGGCTATGGAGACCTTGGTTGTTATGGGGCTACAAAGATAAAAACGCCCAACATGGACAGGCTTGCAAAAAGAGGAATCCGGTTCACCAACGGACATGCCACTTCAGCAAGTTGCACTCCTTCCCGGTATGCATTGATGACAGGAGTATATCCCTGGAGAAAGACAGGAACGGGCATTCTTCCGGGAGATGCTGCACTGATCATCCCGACAGATAAAACCAGCTTGCCATCCCTTTTCAAAAAATCTTCCTACCAAACTGCCTTGGTGGGCAAATGGCATTTGGGGCTTGGGAATGAGGTGCAAAAAAATTGGAACGGTGAAATAAAACCCGGACCCAATGAAGTAGGCTTCGACTATTCATTCATTTTCCCTGCTACAGCTGATCGTGTACCAACGGTTTTTGTAGAGAACCATCATGTAGTGGCCGCTGATCCCAATGATCCGATTCAGGTGGATTATAAAAAGAAAATCGGCAATGACCCTACAGGATTGGAGAATCCTGAGCTGCTTAAATTGAAAGCCTCGCCCAACCATGGCCACAACAATACCATTGTCAATGGCATCGGCAGGATTGGTTTCATGAGCGGTGGAACAAAGGCCAGGTGGACGGATGAAGAACTGCCACTGACCTTCTTGTCAAAGTCTCTTGGGTTCATCGAGGAAAACAAGACAAAACCTTTCTTCCTTTTTTATTCCCTGACCGAACCCCATGTTCCCCGCATGCCTTCTACCATGTTCAGAGGAAAAAGCGGACTGGGCTTGCGCGGAGATGCCATCCTGCAGATTGATTGGACAGTTGGCCAGGTCCTGAACAAGTTGCAACAGCTGGGCATTGACAAGAATACCATGATCATCCTGACCAGTGACAACGGCCCTGTACTGGACGATGGATATGATGATGAGGCCGTCACTGCATTGAATGGTCATACACCCTGGGGGCCACTCAGGGGTGGAAAATACAGCGCATTTGAAGCGGGCACGCGCGTGCCTTTTCTTGTGAGCTGGCCTGCCATGATCAAACCCGGCGTATCGGATGCCATGGTATCACAGCTTGATTTTATTGCCTCATTTGCTTCCATGCTCAAAACCAAGGTTCCTGCAGATGATGCGACAGACAGCGAAAACCTGATTGATGCTTTGCTGGGGAAATCACAGCTAGGAAGAAAGGCCATGGTCAAGCAGGGCTTGCGTACACTTTCCATAACCAATGGAGAATGGAAATACATTGAGCCCAGCAAAGAACCAGCCATTGCAGCACTCACCAA
>JBJOOI010000180.1:0-4282 GCA_046051375.1 Bacteroidota bacterium
TCTTTCAACAATTCCAAACCGGTCAGGTTCCCGTTGGTGATATAAGGAACAGCAACTGTTGCCTGCTGTTCTTTTCCCTCAAACAATTGAAACGCATTGCTGCTCTGGTTTCTTTGTACCGAAAAACTATTTCTTGATTTTCCGAAATCAACAGGCCAGTTCACTTCCGGGTTGGAGTAAACAAACAAATCAATGGTGTCTCCGGGATAGGTTGGATTTTCTTTTTTGGATTTCTGTTGAAACCATTGCACCTGATTGCCATATACGGGAAATGCGCTTCGCTCTGTCATGTACTCTTCTGAGTAATCATCCCAGCTCCATCCCATACCAAGGGCCTTGCTGTTCCAATTGTTGTTGACCAGGTAGAGAGGCTTTTGGATCGATTGTAGTTTTTCAAAAAGGGGATGCCGGGAAAATTCAGGATGAAGAAAACTTGGGTCTCCCGTAGGCGTTATCAGCACTGCAGTATCCATGTCTGTAAGGATGGCCGCAGGAAGTTTGTTGGGCAAATGTTTCATCGCTGCATAGGCACTGAAGATCTTGGTATTGCTTGCAGGTGTAAAAAATTTGTCGGATTGGTATTGGTAAAGGAACTTACCCGTTTCTGGATCCTGAACTGCAATACCAACATGGGCCTGCATAAGGCTTGAATCCCTGATCAGCAAAGCATTTGCAGCCTTCCCGATTTTTTGTTGCATCGAGCAAGACCCTAATAGCATTGGCAGCAATGCAATCGCCCAAAAACGCATTCTTGATATACGCATAAACAAGTTTTAAATTCACACCCCTAAACCCTTAAACCTCTCCACCCCTAAACCCTTCAACCTTTTCATCTTCCTCAACCCCTCAGCCTTCGGCTGACAAGTTCAACCTCTTCAACCGCTTCAACCCCTCTAGCTCCTCTCCTGCAACCTCAACCACCTTTCCGGAATCTCATTCTCTCCCGCCTGGTTGAAGTCGTTGTACGAGCAAGGCACATATTGCCCATCAGGCATCTTCATCCACCACCGACCAGTTTTCCGGCTTTTGATGAATGTACTTTCAATGGCTGCAAAAGCAAGATGACATTCAATGAACATCTCCTTGTCTTCCATCGCAGCTTCAGTCCTGCCAAAATGAAGGCCATCAATATAATACCATAACATTTGCGAAACCTGTTTGGCGAGGTTGTTGAAAGGGTCCTGCTGTTGGTTGTAACCATAAATGCCAATCGCTTTCATTTTCTCATTCATGCCGGCATACCGCATCAGCGTGCAGGCCTCTTCACCATTGAAACCATTGGGGCTGCTGCCTTCCCAGAAAGTAGCTGATCCAAGCGCGGCCAAATCAAAACTCATTAAGTCGCTGCTGCGAATCGCGGGCTCCATTTCTTCGATGTTCTCTTTCACTTTGCCAAGCCGGTAGCAGTCAAAACGAAGCTTGTCCATGGTCTCCAGCATGTGTGGATGAACATAATAACTCTGGAAACCAATATGGTTGTAGTGACGGATGAAATTGGGTTCACCTGTCAGCATCTCCATCAGAAAATTTTTCGATTTCACAGGATTGTCAATCGACAAATCAATATAAGCATCAACACCTGTGGCTTCAATGATCTTGCCCATGCTCCGGTAGGCCTCATATACCGCGAGGGTGAGGTCATGAGAGCCTCCAAGAAGAATGAATATTTTTCCATTTTTGATGAGCTCCTCCGCAACCGTCTTCACGGCAGCATAGGTGTCAGCAAGGGTTTCCCCTCTTTTGATATTGCCAATGTCTGCAATCCTGATATCCTTGTGCCAGAAATAAAGGGCATAAAATTCTTTCCTGATCCTGTTGATACCAGCGAGGTCAGCAGGGTTTCCATCACCCCGGAGGTCATCGCAACCAGCAATCACAATATCCGTATCGGTAAGATCAGGGAATTCATCTTCATACATGCCCAGTGATCTGCCCATTTGTCCTTCCTTTACTTCAACATCTCCGGTAATTGCTGCCAAATGAATGGGCTCAAGAAAATCAGTAAGGCTGTAAAACGACATGCAGTTAAGTTTAGGCAAACCTACTGTAAACTGATGATAATTTCCTTCGCAAAGTCCAAAAAACTGCGCTGCCCTGCCATCTGAATGAAGCGTTGAATTGTTATCTTCGCAGGATGGAAGAAATTCTCAGTCAGGTCAAGGCATACAGTGAAGAGATTACCAGTTTCACTGCAACGGATGCGGATTCACTTGAACAGTTCAGGATCAGGTTCCTCGGAGTAAAGGGAGTAGTGAAAGCGATGATGGGGGAAATGAAAAATGTCCCTGTTGATCAGAAAAAAGAATTCGGTCAAATGATGAACGGGTTCAAGCAATTGGCAGAGGAAAAATTTGCCACTGAAAAAGAACGCATCGACCTGATGGGCGGTGGTGCAGCCGAGCAGATTGATTTCACCTTGCCAGGTACACCTTTGCCAACAGGCAGCAGGCATCCTGTAACACTCATGCGCAACAGGATCGTAGAAATCTTCCAGCGCCTCTCCTTCACAGTTGCTGAAGGTCCGGAGATTGAAGACGATTGGCATAATTTTACTGCACTCAACCTGGATGAAAATCATCCGGCTCGAGACATGCAGGATACTTTTTATCTTTCCACAGATCCCGCGATCTTGTTGCGCACCCATACCAGCAATGTACAGATCAGGGAAATGGAAAAACAACAACTGCCCATCAGGATCATTTGTCCTGGAAGGGTTTACCGCAACGAAACCATCAGCGCCCGTTCTCATTGCTTTTTCCACCAGGTAGAAGGGTTGTATATTGATGAAAATGTATCTTTTGCTGATCTCAAACAGACACTCTATTTCTTTGTAAGGGAGATGTTTGGAGAAGATGTGAAGGTTCGTTTCAGGCCCAGTTATTTTCCTTTTACCGAACCCAGTGCCGAAATGGACATCAGCTGCATGCTTTGTAAAGGAGACGGCTGTGCGGTCTGTAAAAGGACTGGTTGGCTGGAAATCCTTGGTTGTGGCATGGTGCACCCGAATGTATTGAAGAACTGTGGCATCGATCCGGAAAAATATACTGGCTTTGCATTCGGCATGGGCGTGGAACGTCCTGCATTGCTGAAATATGGCATCACAGACATAAGGCTGTTCAGTGAGAATGATGTGCGCTTCCTCGAACAGTTCAGTGGTGTATAGCAACAAATTAAAATTCCAACTTTGAAAACATTGGTCACCGGAGCTTCCGGACTGGTAGGCATCCACCTGATTCGCGCATTGTTGAAAGAAGGTGATGAGGTGGTGGCATTGTATCGTTCTGCCATACCCGCCGAACTTACTGCAGCGGAAATTGAGCAGGTACAATGGGTCCAAGGGGATATCCTCGATGTCGTGTTCCTGGTGGAATTGATGTCTGGTTGTCAGCGGGTCTATCATTGTGCAGGGCTTGTATCCTTCAATCCCTCCAAGGCTGATGCATTGATGAAGATCAATGTGGAAGGCACTGCCAACGTGGTGAATGCAGCACTTGCTAACGGTGTTGAAAAACTGGTGCATGTCAGTTCTGTTGCAGCGCTTGGCAGAAAGCGGAACAATACAACAGTTACAGAAAATGTAAAATGGGATGATAATGCCAATCCATCGGTGTATGGATTGAGCAAATACCTGGGTGAGCTGGAAGTATGGCGCGGCATCAGCGAGGGGTTAAATGCTGTGATTGTAAATCCCGTCATTATTCTGGGATTGGCCCAATGGGGAACCGGATCCTCTGCGATGTTCCGAAATGCCTTCAATGAATTTCCCTGGTATACAGAAGGGGTAAGTGGTTTTGTAGATGCAGCGGATGTTGCCACTGCTATGGTCCTTTTGATGAAGTCAGACATAACTGCGGAAAGATATATTCTCTCTGCAGAAAACAAAAGTTACCGGTCCATTTTTACAGAGATGGCCATCGCCTTCGGTAAAAAACCACCTACCAGAAAAGTCAATCCAACCCTGGCTGCCATTGTATGGCGGATCGAAAGAATCAAGAGTTGGATCACAGGCAAGGAGGCATTGCTGACAAAAGAAACGGCAGAGACGGCACAGCAAAAAGTAAATTTCGACAATAGTAAAATCCTGAATGCCTTACCAGGATTTGGATTCAAGCCGGTGAGCCAAACCATCAGCGAATGCTGTGCAGGTTATCTAAAAATGATGAACTGATATTGCCTTTTATCCTTCAGATTTTTTTTCTTGCAGCTGTTTGATCATGTTCCATATTTCTGGAATTCTCCTGATCCAAATCATCTCCCTTCTTTTGGAGATCGCTTCTTCAGC
>JBJOOI010000181.1:0-4266 GCA_046051375.1 Bacteroidota bacterium
TATCCCTACCGGAGTTTTTTAATGCAATAGACATGCGCTCTGTCGAAGCAACATCAATTCGCCAATCATATTTAAGGAAGTCAACACCCCAGGCAGCCATCTGGCGGGCATCATTGGGTTCAAACTTATACTTGCCAATACGGCTATATGGCTGCCGGTTGGGGATGAAAAGTTCATGGGTTTCTCCACCAGTAGGGTAATCAGACGAAGCGCCTACATATCCACCATAACTGGCGATATATGGTGTAGAATACAAACCAACCTTCAATCCCATGCCATGGATTTTATCAATCATGCCCTTGATGTCTGGAAATTTTTCGTTGGGCTGCAATGCCGTATCGGGTCCACCTCTTTTGCCCATCCACGCATCATCCACATTGATATAAGACCATCCATGATCCGCCAATCCTGTTTTTACCATGGCCTCCGCAGAAGCCAACACTTTATCCTGATCAATATTGGCAGCCCATGAGTTCCAGCCATTCCACCCAATGGGTGGTGTGAGCGCAATGTTGTCCCCTATTTTGATGATTAATTTTTTAGTAGCCTCACCAAGCTTGTTTTTTGCCTTCAGGATTACTTCGTAATTCCCACGCTGTTTCACAGTTCCGGTGATGATGCCCGTTTCGCTGGAAATCTTTAATCCTGTAGGCAAATTGACGGCGCTAAATTGCATGGGTCGCTGACCAGTTGTTGCCACAGTGAACAGAAAGGTATTCCCGGGACGTGCCCCAAAAACATTGGCGGTATTGATTTGTGGCGTATTTTTTGGTGAAGGTGTTAAGATTATTTTCGGATCGTTGTTCTGCACATATCCTGGAGTAAATCCTTCTTTGATAGTCAACCTTGCATTGGCCCAGTTTCCATTGGTTCTTTTGTTGCCCAATCCACCCACCGTATCAGTGATCAACAATCCAAGCTGTCTTACTCCAGTGAGGTCTACATCGATCTTAACCGCAGCATCCCCAACATTCATGGGCTTGCTCTGAAAAAGGACCTTCTGATCAGCAAGCACATAAAAAGTAAGGGGGATGGATGTATTGGAAGAATCGTCAACGCCTACTTCAGCCAAAAGTCTTGTGGACTTGCCATCCACCATAAAAGAAAGCACTGCGGGCGATTGTGCTCCAAATCCCCTTTTGTATGGAATACCATTGATTTTGATGGTATTTTTCCAATAATTGGACTTCGTGGATACGGGTCTGATTCCTTCGGAGTATGTTTGAAGAGCAAGATCGTCAAAATAAAGTGTGCTTGTATGTTGTGCTTTAGCACCCTGGTTCAAAATCAAAGCAAATGCAAAAAACAAAACTGAAAACTTCATGATGGAAGGAGATTTTACTAAAACAAAAGGGTGGAAAATTCCACCCTTGAATATAATTAATGATTGCATCTTACCATTTGTCAACCTCTTCTGAAGCGCCGTTGTCTGCTTCAGGGGCCGAAGGAGTTGAGGGTGCTTCTGGAGCTGATATTGGAGCTTCTTCTATTGGAGCTTCAGCAGCTTCAACAGCAGCAACCGGCGCTGATGCAGGTTGTGAATAACCACCACTGTAACCACCTTCTCCGCCGTCACCACCGTCCTCGTCATATTCATGGTTGAATGCATCAAAATCAAAATCAGGCATCAAGTCGGTTTTGACATGATCCACAGCTTCGTTCAATGCTTTTAAAAATTTATTGAAATCTTCTTTGTAGAGAAAAATTTTGTGACGATCATAACCATCATCATTGAAACGCTTTCTGCTTTCTGTAATGGTCAGGTAATAATCATTACCACGGGTAGTTCTGACATCGAAGAAATAAGTCCTTCTTTTGCCTGCCCTGATGCGCTTGCTGTAAACGCTGTCCATTCTTTTTTCGTTGTTGTCGTACGCCACAATTGAAGATTTTGGTGATAGCAATTAGTTGGTTCCTATAAAGATAGCATTGTTTTGGAATTGTCAAAATTTAGTATTGCTTTTTTGGAACTGTTTTTAGGCCTAAAACGAGTGTTATTTTGCGTTTCCTGCGTCCATTTGCTGGGTTCTCAATAAATTGGCATAATAACCATCTGCTTTGACCAATGCTTCGTGGGTGCCGTTTTCAATAATCTTTCCATCCTCCATAACAATAATCCGGTCAAAAACAAAAGATGAAAAAATCCTATGGGTGATGATGATGGCCGTTTTATCAGCCAAATACAGGTTAAGGTTTGATGCAATCCTGTGCTCGGTATTGGCATCCACAGCATTGAGGCAGTCGTCAAAAATCAAGAAATCATTTTCCTTGGAAAGCGCTCTGGCAATGGATATGCGCTGTTTCTGCCCACCAGACAATGTTACACCACGCTCCCCTATCATGGTTTCAAATCCATCGGGAAGTGATTCGACTTCATCGAGAATAACAGCATTTTCCGCCGCCATTTTGGATTTTTGTATATCGTCTTCACCTGAACTGAAATTGATATTGTGGTGGATGGAATCGCTGAAAAGAAAAACATCCTGGGGCACATAGCTGATCATTTTTCGCAGGGAATCCAGATTGAGCGATTGTATATTTTTACCATTCACCTTGATTTGGCCTTTCTGAGAATCAAACATCCTGATCAATAGTTGTGCTACAGTTGATTTGCCACATCCAGTCTTGCCAACCAATGCAATCTTTTCTCCGCGTTTTATGCTTAGGCTAAAATTATTGACGGCCCTTATCCCCGTGTGAGGAAAAGTAAAATCCACCGCATCAAACTCCAGGAAATCAATCCTGTCAAGCTTTTCAGCATTCTTGACTTCAATGATATTGGATTGGATTTGAAGGAATTCATTGAGCCGTTTTTGGGAAGCCGCTGCTCTTTGGGTATTGGACACGACCCATCCAATGGCAGAAACAGGAAAAGTAAGCATGTTGATATAAACCACAAACTCCGCTATGGTTCCGGCACTGATGCGGTGTTCTAGTTGATAGATGCTTCCCATGTAAATGGTCAGCAGCGTACTCAATCCAATCAGCAAGCCAATGGCCGGAAAATAAACCGCTTCCATTGTTGAGAGTGCCATTCCGCTTTTCCTGTAGTCTTCACTTTCGATGTCAAAAAAGCCAAGGGATGACTTCTCCTGGTTATAGGATTTGATGACCCTTATGCCAGAATAGGATTGTTGCGCCAAACTGGTCAATGTGCTCAGTTGGGCTTGTATTTTCTCACTTTTTTTATTGATGTAGATATTTACATAATACATGGCAAAAGCAAGCAATGGTAAAGGTGCAAGCACATAAGCAGACAAAAGGGCGTTTTTCTTGAACATGTAGAATAGACTGATTGCTATCAGTATGGTGAGGTTCATCAGGTACATCAGGGCTGGCCCTGTATACATCCTTACCCTTGATACGTCTTCAGACATGCGGCTCATGAGGTCGCCAGTACTGTTTACTTTATAAAATTGCGCATCCAGTTGCTGGTAATGTGCATACACCTCATTTTTCTGGTCAAACTCAATATGGCGACTCATGACGATGATGGTCTGTCGCATCAAAAACATGAAAAATCCCCTGATCAATGCCAATGCAAGCAAGAGCAAGCCGCAGGCCATCACCAATTGGGAAAAATCAAGGCCAGCGTTTTTAAAAACGCCAATGCACCACTTGACCAATGGGTCAAAAAAAACCTTTTCTGAAGGCATTGCAACTGGATTGATTGCCCGTTGTACTTCATCTACCACAAAGCCTGTCATCTGTGGTGCAAGGATGCCAAAATAGTTAGATAATAGAATGAAGATGAAACCAAGACTGAGTCTCCAGCGGTATTTCCAGAAATATTTATTCAGTTGTTTGAGTTCCTTCATCTGTTGGCAAAGTTATTAAACTGCAGTGAGGAGTTTTTAGATGTTTTTTTAATGATTTCTTTATAATTCGGCTACGATGTTTTACTTTTGCGCCGGAGAGATGGCAGAGCGGTCGAATGCGGCGGTCTTGAAAACCGTTGACTGTCACAGGTCCGGGGGTTCGAATCCCTCTCTCTCCGCACAAAAAACAAATGCCCCCATTGGGGGCATTTTTCGTTGATGGAGCGTGGAAAGTTTACTTTCCAAAGCGACAGCAATGAAAAATGATGAGGGGCGAAGCCCCGGCATTTGTTTTTTGAAGTGGACTCATCCGATGTCCGAGCGCAGCGAGGACAATCCCTCTCTCCGCAGGTTCAAGCGAGTATTCAAAACAAAAAAAGCTATTGCCACGAAGTGGCATGGCTTTTGAACCTGAACTCCCCCAAAAAGGGATCATGAAATAATCCCT
>JBJOOI010000182.1:0-4257 GCA_046051375.1 Bacteroidota bacterium
TGTGAATGGCATTCAGAATAAATTCTGGGAGTCAGATGACAGCGTGGTTTCTTCCATCGGGGCAATGATGCAACCATTGGGAAAGCAATTGGATCCTTTGCCAGTGGTGTCATCAGGACAGTGGGGTGGTCAGGCATTTGAAACCTGGCGCAGGACAGAAACCACAGATCTTCTGTACATGGCAGGTGGTGGAATACTGGCACATCCCATGGGTCCGCAGGCAGGCGTAAAAGCCCTGCAACAGGCCTGGAGCGCAGCTGTGGAAGGATTGACCATGGAAGAAGCCATCATTGCATTTCCTGAGTTCGCAGCATCAGCAACAAAATTTTTAAAAAAATAAATGGGAGAGCGCCAAACATATAAATTGATTTTTTACGGGGACGATTTTACAGGATCAACAGATGCCCTTGAGTTTCTATGTCTCCACGGGGCAAGGGCTGTCCTGTTCATGGAAGTGCCCGATAAGTCAATGCTGGAGCGGTTTCCCGGCCTTGATGCATTTGGTGTTGCCGGCAAGACGAGGTCATTGGCAACAAATGAAATGAAAGAAGTGCTGGAGAAAGATTTTGCTCAACTCTCAGCATTTCAAACTTCCATCATTCATTACAAGGTTTGCTCAACCTTTGATTCCTCACCAGCCATTGGCAGCATTGGTATGGCCATGGATCTTGGTGCAACAATTTTCAAAACACCCTTTGTTCCTGTATTGGGCGGTATGCCGTTGATAGGGCGCTACTGTGTTTTTTCCAATCTGTTTGTGCGAATGGGTATCGGAACATCCGGAGCAATCCATCGACTGGATCGTCATCCTTCTATGAGCAAGCATCCTGTTACACCTTCCGAAGAAGCAGATCTGAGGTTGCACCTTGGCAGGCAGACAAACAAACGCATTGGTGCAATTGATATCGATCACATGCAGCATCCATCCAGTGATTGGATGAGGCATTTAGAGGGCGATGAAGAGGCTGTGGTCTTGGATGCAATGTCAGAAGAAGACCTGTTGAAAATAGGAGCATGGCTGGATGAATGCAGCAGCAATGCCCGGATGTTTACCATCGGATCTTCCGGCATCGAGGCAGCCTTGGGAATGCATTGGAAAAGCATTGAAATATTGAAAGGGATTGACCATCCTTTGCGCAACAAAAAAGATGGTCCCATGCTGGTGGTTTCAGGCAGCCAATCGCCCATTACCCATGCCCAGATTGAGTTTGCGCGAGCAAACAAATATCCTGTTCATGTCATCACAGCAGATGCATTACTGGCAAATCCTGCAGCTTCACTGGTTGATGCTATCGTGGAACAAAGTTTGCTGGGAAAACCAGTAGTTATTTACAGTGGGGCGCGGAATGAGTTAACAATTGATGCGCAGTTGCTCGGCAACTATTATGGTAAACTGGTGCGGGAAATTTCAGTCAGAGTACCTTTGGGTAAATTGGTGATCTGTGGTGGTGATACCTCCAGCCATACTGCCAGGGCCCTTGGCATCACGGCTGTTGAGATGATTGGGTCCTACATTCATGGGGCGCCACTCTGCAGGGCCTATTCAATCCATGATGAAATTGATGGGATAGAAATGAATTTTAAAGGTGGGCAGGTTGGTCCGCCAGAATATTTTGAAGTGATAAAAACAATTTGATATGCAACAAAAAACATTGGCACTCATTCATACTTCTGCAACCCTGGTTCCTGTCTTTGCAGCACTCTGCAACAAGTTTATTCCGGGAGTGAAGATTTTTAATATAGCAGACGATAGCCTGATCAAGAATACCATTGCCTGCGGCGCATTGACGCCTGATACTGCACGCCGCGTAGTGGGCTATGCAAGGTCTGCAGAAGAGGCAGGAGCCGATTACATCATGTTTACCTGTTCTTCGATCGGGAGAGCCGTGGAGACCGCTGCAGGATTGGTCAATGTTCCGGTCTTGCGGGTGGATCAGCCCATGGCAGCAATGGCAGTAGAGAAAGGCAACAGGATCGGCATAGTTGCCACTTTATCTACCACGTTGGATCCTACCACCGATCTGGTCCGGCGCAATGCATTGCAGGTGGGTAAGGAGATTGAATTGTTCCCACATCTTTGCGAAGGCGCATTTGAAGCCTTGATGGCAGGTGATGCAGAAACCCATGACAAGCTTGTTGGGGATGCATTGAAGGCCATGTCTGAAACAGTGGATGTGATTGTTTTGGCGCAGGCATCCATGGCCAGAGTGGTAGAAGCCAATCCATCACTTGCAGAAAAGCTTCCCATTCTGGCCAGCCCTCCGATTGCGATGGAATACCTCAGCAAAATCTTCAACACATGACCATGAAAAAACTGATTGAAGTTTTGAAGGGATTTCAATACACTGCAATGATCATATTAGCGGTGGCTGCAGGAATGATTTTTCCGGAATTGTTCAAGCACTGGGGTGGTGTTGATTTGCGGAATAAGTACTTGATTCTGGTGGTCATTCAACTGGTGATGTTTGGCATGGGAACGCACATGCGGTTGGCAGATTTCAAGGGAGTCGCTTCAACTGGAAAAGGGGTACTGGTTGGGCTGTTATGTCATTTCAGTATCATGCCACTGATGGGTGTTTTACTGACAAAAGTATTTTCATTTGATGCTGAAATTGCAGCGGGCATCATCCTCATTGGCAGCTGCAGCAGCGGATTGGCCTCCAACGTAATGGTATACCTGGCAAGGGCTAATCTCGTCTTGTCTGTCATTGTCACAGCCCTGGCCACCCTTGTTGCGCCCGTCATGACACCTTTGCTGATGAAGTTGTTTGCTGATACACTTATTGATGTGAAATTCTTTTCCATGATGACGGAGATCATCAAGATTGTCATTGTTCCAATCAGCGCGGCCTTGCTGCATGATTACCTTAAAAATGCCACCACTGCTCAGGCAAAAAAAATTCATCTGCTCGCTGTCCTGGCTGCAACATGGATCATCTTGGTCCTTTCCAATATCATCTCCATTCCATCAATATTTTTAGTATTCAGGGAATTGTCTTTGCAGTTTGCCGGCGCAATCCTGGTGGGGCTAGGGTATAACAGGATGCAAAAATATTTTTCTCATCTTGATGCCATCATGCCAAAATTTTCCATGGCGGGCATTATTTATTTCACCCTTGTCACAACAGCCGCAGGCAGCGAAAGCCTGATGAAAGTTGGAGGGCTCCTTTTCATCGCTTCAGTCATCCACAATGCCGCAGGATATTTTTTTGGCTATTGGATCAGCAGGGGGGTGGGAATTGATGTTCCATCAAGCAGGACCATTGCTTTTGAAGTCGGATTGCAAAATGGGGGCATGGCTTCAGGTATTGCGGGTAGCATGGGAAAGCTCGGAACCGTTGGCCTTCCTGCTGCAGTCTTCAGTCCCTGGATGAACATCAGTGGAAGCATATTGGCCAATTATTGGAAACACAGACCTGTAAAGACTCAAATAAATGAATCATGAAAAAAATCACGCCTATTTTATTCCTCTTCTTTTTTTCAGCAGGCAATGCTTTCTCGCAGCGTTCAGATGCCATCAACATGGCTTCAACAGTATTCCATCTTTATCCGGATTCGATGGTAACAAAAGGCAGTGTGCGACCTGCCAACTGGAATTATGAAATTGGTGTAACCATGATGGGCATTTGGGGATTGTGGGAGAAGACCAGGGACTCTGCCTACATTAAATATGTAAAAAAAATTGTCGATCATTTTGTGACCAAGGATGGTGATATCCGGACCTATGATTTGACCGATTACAATGCAGACCATATCCTTTCAGGCCGTTTGATTTTGCGTTTGCATGATGCATACCAGGATCCCAAATACAAGAAGGCCGCGGATTTGTTGCGAAAGCAAATTGATTGGCAGCCCCGAAACAGGGCTGGAGGTTTCTGGCACAAGCTCAAGTATCCTGCACAAATGTGGCTCGATGGATTGTACATGATCGAGCCTTATTATGCAGAATATACCAAGCGTTTCGGAACCGCTGAATCCTATGCTGATATTGTGCATGAGTTTGTATTGATGGAACAAAAGGCCCGGGATCCTAAATCGGGATTGATCTATCATGGTTGGGATGAGAGCAGGCAACAGTTTTGGGCAAACAAACAGACAGGTTTATCGCAGTCCTTTTGGAGCAGGGCCATGGGATGGTACCATGTTGCCTTGGTGGAAGTGTTGGATGTGATGGATGCCAATCATCCTGAAAGAAAAAAATTGTTGGAAATCCTGAACAGGCTTACAATAGCCATCCTAAAGACTCAAGACAAGGAC
>JBJOOI010000183.1:0-4257 GCA_046051375.1 Bacteroidota bacterium
TCCACTGGCTTACCATCCATGGTCAGCAAGGGGTTGGGCGTGAAGGTGATGGTGGTTGGAATTGGGCCTTCAACCCCGGCAACCTGCGCATAGAGGTGATAATTACCAGCAATTGTTGCGGTCATTTTTACTTCATATTTTTTATCGCCAATCTTTTTGGCAGCAAAGGTCCAGCTTACCTGTTTTGCAGATCCCATTTGGGCAAAACTTGAAAGGGAGAGGGACAAGAGAATGATGGATATGAAGGGAAAATACTTTTTCATTTGATTTTGTTTATGCGGTTACTGCATCCTTGACATGCTGCAGCAGAAGGGTATTGAAAACAGTTACTCCGTCTGTATTGCCAATTTTGCCAGAACAGGCCCTTTCGGGGTGGGGCATCATGCCAAATACATTCCTTTCTTTGTTGCAAATTCCTGCGATATTGTGCAGTGTACCATTTGGGTTGGCTTCTGGGGTGATGTTCCCATTTTCATCACAATACCGATAAATGATTTGATCATTGTCAATGATGGATTGTATCGTGGCTTCATCAGCCTGAAAACGTCCTTCGCCGTGGGCGATGGGAATCTTGAGTGCTTTGTTCTCCCTGCCGATGATATGAACATTCTTGCAGATGAACTGCTGGTTGGCATTTTTAAGCAAAACACCTGGGAGTAACCCAGATTCGCAAAGGATCTGAAATCCATTGCAGACACCAAGCACTTTACCGCCACGCTGGGCAAAGGCGATGGTCTGCTGCATCATTGGGCTGAAACGGGCAATGGCTCCACAACGGAGGTAATCACCGTAGGAGAAGCCGCCTGGCAGCACAATGCAATCTTCTGTTGAAAAAGCAGAAAGATCATTGTCTTTGTGCCAGAGTTCAACCACTTCCTGACCAAGATCATCCCTCAAGGCACCTATCATGTCACGATCGCAATTGGAGCCAGGAAATACAACAACACCAAATTTCATTGGATTACAATTTCTACAAATTTATGACCTTTCCGCCAATGTGTTTCCTGCAGTTTCAATTTTAACGCAGCAATGCAAGAATAACCAGTGCAATCAAGATTAAATTGGGGATAAAATTCTTCCTGAAAACAAGAAACAGTGGTGAAAACAGCAATGTTGAGGGGACAAGCATCAATGTCAATGTCGTTGACATGTCTTTGATGGAAAACAGACAAATCACAAGGATGGCCATTACAAGAATCAGCATGATGAGGTAGGCTTTTCTTGCCTGGATCATCATTTTTCCAATTTGTATATTGTATGAAAACATGCCTATCCAGGGCAGGAGTAAAAACAGGCTTATTTTGGTCCATTCCAAAGGACTCAGCATAGGAAGTTTGAAATCTATTGCAACAGGTGGAAAAACCATTGAAAAATTCAGTTTGTCGAACAGATACAAACCGGAGGTCAGGAAATAAAAGGGAAGGATGAACCCGATCGACGAGAGCAAATACTCCCGCAATGAAGACGGACGCATGATCATGATGGCAATGATAATCCAGCAATAAAGGGTTAGAAAAGGTGTATTCATGGATGCCAGGCATCCAACAACAAATCCTGTCAGCAGGAGCTGGTTGTTGGCATTGTTTTGCTTATACACCACAATCAGCAATTTAAACACAAGCAACAACATGCCGTTCAGCAGCAAGAAAACCGTACTTGTATGGAAGGGAAGAAGCATGTTGAGCAATACAAAAGATAATGCAGGAATAAAGCCTGCCCTTTCCATGAGCTTGTGGTCTGAAATAATCTTATTGAGGAGTAAGGCTTCTGACAACAAGAGTGCTGTAGAGATGAACTTGCCTAACATGCTTTTGGACGCATCCAGGAAAGAAAGGAATGCAGACAATTCATTGAAAATAGCTGTAGCCCCAGATGGCATTGCAGCATTCGCCATTGATTCGCTGGTCATTCCCGGCAAAAAAGCCAGCAGAACCAGCAGCAGCAGGGCAAGGGGGTTGTTATTCTTAAAAATTCCTATCACGTTGCTTTATCAAAATTCGAGCTTTGCAAAGCAAATATAGTTCTTGTACATGCAGGGCATGATAATTTGTCTGAGGCCAACCTGTTTCCCAAATTTGGGCATGAATTCATAATCCCTGTTGAGGTTCTTCAAAGTCGGTTGTCTCTTTATTTTTCCCTCGGCATCAATGGTGGCAGAGTTCAGCAAGAGCTCTCGTTTTTCTTTCTGGTTGAAAAGAAATCGCAGCTCATTTCCGGTATTGAAAAGCTGGTAGGAAATGTATGAATCTGAGTTGTCATCGTATTGGTTTTTTCTGATGGTATTGCTCCAACGCAACTTTCCGTCTGCATTGAAAAAGAATACCATGATGTTTTCCGACACATGCCGAACATAATTGTTCTGTTGTCCGAACCTGTTGAATGGGTCATAAAATCCATAATTGTACATCCTACTCATGGGCGATGAATACCACATGTCAAAGGGAGAGAAAAGTCCACCACCATACAGGTAGTCGTACCTGTTCCAGGCACTGTTCTTGGAAGAGGAATAGTATAGTTCGGAAACCACTGCATATCCTCCGTCCTGCACAGGGATCACATGGCGGATAAAATGATCATTGAATGCGGTTTTCATGGCCCCGGTTTCGCTTTTTGCATCCATCCGGACACTGTCATTGAAGGCGAAATCCGTTTCTGAAGACACGAGTTCTGTTTTCTTATCCCAAACCAATGAATACAAGCCATCAATATTCCCGCGTTTTTGTTTGTAAAAGAAAGAAGTAAGGATGATTCTTTTATTGAAATTGTCAAACTTCAATTTCACTTCATCAAGGGTTTTATCCTTGAGGACAACTGGAACAATTTTTATGGAATCACTGAGCGCGCGCTTGAATACCAGGTCAATTTTGTTGATGTATTCCCTGCCGCCGGTTCTGGCACTTCTGCCAAAAATGAAATCTCCATCGTTGTCCACTAGAAAGTCGGTGAATGAACCTTCGCGGTCGTTCACCCGAAGACCAAAACTGCTTTTCTTTTTGAGTTGCAGTTTGTTGTCAAAGAGCAGAGAGGTGATCAGGTAATTTTTTTCAGTTGGTCGCTTTATTTTGAAGATGACAATCTGTTTTTTATCGTCGCTGCTGATCATGGAATATACCTTGTTGTCCATCATGCCCATCATGATGGAGGTGTCAAGGTCTACAGGGTCGGTCATGAGTTTTCCATCTCCATTGATTTTTACCATTGAACAGTGCATTACATTCCTTCGTTGGTACTGGTAAATCATATAAGCAAAGTCATTGTATGCAATGAAGTCAACATTGATGACCCTGTCTGGCAAGAATTCAAGCGGGACCCTGTTTTTGAGCTTCATCTCAAGGTCATAGACCGAGATGTCATGGCGATTTTTGAAATTCTTGTATACATTGATATTGTTGCCCATTTTACCAATGATTTCAAAATTCATTTCCCGGTAATCGTCTTTGTCAACTTCGGAATAATCAATTCTTTGTGCAAAGGATCCCAGATAGAGCAGGCAGGTAAAGAGGAATATGTTGATATGTTTCATTGTCTTTGCTTTCACCATAAAATTAGGTCAACCTTTGTTAAAAGAAACAAATATTCGCTATACCTTTGAAATGCCATATGGCAATCATCACATCTTTTTATAGTGAGTAAACAGCTTAATAAGGTAACCGGTGCTGGGTTACTGATCGCCCTGGGGATCATTTACGGAGATATCGGAACCTCCCCTCTTTACGTTTTTAGTGCAATCATCAATGGACGTGTTATCAGTGAAGACCTGATATTGGGAGGCATCTCCTGTATCATCTGGACGCTTACACTGCAGACAACGGTGAAATATGTGATTTTGACCCTACAGGCAGACAACAGGGGTGAGGGAGGAATTTTTTCTCTCTATACACTGGTAAGGCGGCGACGAAAGTGGCTGGTGGCTCCCGCCATGATTGGAGGTGCAGCATTGTTGGCGGATGGAATGATTACGCCACCCATTTCTGTAACATCTGCCGTTGAAGGGCTTACGCAGCTTCCACGCTTTGCGGCGATTACTGAGATGCAGATTGTTTATATTGTTTTGGGGATCATTGCGGTGCTGTTTTTCATGCAGCAGTTCGGAACTGCCTCTATTGGAAGGATGTTCGGTCCTATCATGTTGGTATGGTTTTCCATGATTGCCATCCTGGGTATTATTAATCTTTCAACTGATTGGTCAGTGCTCAAGGCATTCAGCCCTCATTATGCCATAAAACTCCTCACCACATATCCCAAAGGTTTCTGGAT
>JBJOOI010000184.1:0-5646 GCA_046051375.1 Bacteroidota bacterium
CGATTGATGCCGACATCCTTTTGGGTACCGATCCTGACGCAGACCGTGTTGGGGTAGGTGTAAAAGACAACCATGGCAATTGGGTATTGCTCAATGGTAATCAGACTGCTGTTCTTGCTTTCAATTATATGATTGAAGCCAGGCGTAAAAAAGGACTGTCTAAAGACAACGACATGGTAGTCAAAACCATTGTCACCACTGATCTGATTGATATTATTTCAGCCAGGAATGAAATCAAATGCTACAATGTACTCACCGGTTTCAAATGGATTGCTGAGCTGATCAAATCCAAAGAGGCCAATGAAAACTATATCATTGGCGGAGAGGAATCCTATGGACTTATGATCGGCGACCAGTTGAGGGACAAGGATGCAGTAAGTGCTGTTGCTTTTCTTTGTGAAATGGCGGCATATGAAAAAGATGCAGGTAAAAGTCTCTTTACAAAACTGGTAGACCTCTACCTGGAATATGGCCTTTTCAGGGAACATCTCATCTCCATTACCAAAAAAGGAAGAGATGGTCAGGCTCAGATAGCTGCAATGATGGACCAGTTCAGGAATAATCCACCCTCAACCCTAGCGGGTATACCCGTCATAGGGCTCTATGATTATGATAAAAAAGAGGCCAAGGATTTGACCAATGGTCAAGTCTGTGCAATTGACCTGCCCAGGAGCAATGTGCTCCAATTTGTATTGGAAGATGGCAGTAAAATCAGTGCAAGACCATCCGGAACAGAACCGAAAATTAAATTTTATTTCAGCGTTCAGGGTAAGCTTGAAAGAGTAGAAGATTTTGATACAGCCTATGCCTCCCTGGGTGACAAGATCAATGTCATCATTGCTGAGCTGGGATTGGCATAATTCAATTAAGGTACCACTGGGCTACGTTAAGGAATACAAACATGAGGAATAAAGAGGATAAGCCAGTTCACAAGGGGCTTAGAAATAAATTGGTCAACCTTATCAGGGAAAAGGGAATTACAGATGAAAATGTATTGCAGGCATTGATGAATGTTCCCCGCCATTTTTTTCTTGATTCAGCATTTGAGCAACAGGCGTATGAAGACCGTGCTTTTCCAATAGGGGAGGATCAAACCATTTCACATCCCTATACTGTGGCCTACCAATCGCAACTTTTGCAAATCAAACCATTTGATAAGGTATTGGAAGTGGGAACAGGAAGTGCATATCAGGCAACTGTGCTATGCGAATTGCAAGCAAAGGTTTTTTCTATCGAACGCCAGAAAAAACTTTTTGATGCCAACAAGGAATTTCAATTCCTCAAAAAGTACCATATGCTGAAGATGTTTTTTGGCGACGGATTTGAGGGTTTACCTACCTATGCACCTTTTGACAAGGTATTGATCACTGCTGCTGCACCATTTGTTCCTGAAAAGCTGTTGGCCCAATTAAAGGTTGGCGGATGCATGGTTTTGCCATTGAATGAAGGGGACAAGCAGCGCATGCACAGGATAACCAAATTGGCCGATGGAAGTTTTGAAGAGGAAAAATTTGATGAGTTCTCATTTGTACCCATGCTCTTGGGAAAAAGAAGATAAAAAAAGCCGCTTGTTGTCAAGCGGCTTTTGAATTAAGGTTGTTGTTGCATTTGCATGCCTTCCTGCATGCCATCCATTCCACTCTTTGTATTCTTTCTTTTGAAAAGGGTTGCATCCACTTTTCCAAAACGATAACTGAAGTTCAGTCTGAGTACTTGCCAGTCACGCCTTCTTGAATTGGTCTGGGTGAAATACTGTGATTCAGAGTAAGAACCATAAACTTTGGTTTTGAACATATCGTTCATGCTGAGGGTGAGGGATCCTCTTTTTTCTTTCAGGAAATCCTTTTTGAGTGCGAATTCAAATCCATAATTGGGCTTTACATAACCTTGAGCAGAAGTTTGCTGGAACCCGCCCCAGTTTCCGCCACCCATGCCGCCGCCACCTCCACTTCTTCCACCGCCACTCCATCCACCACCTGAGCTGTTTTGTGGCAAGATTGATTTGCTCCTGAAATCATAGGCCAATTGCAGTGTGAAATTGGCTGGAAGCTTGATGTTGGCATTTGCCTTTCCAAATAGGCTGAACAATGAATTGTTGAGGTCAACCTGAAGGTTATTGCTGTTGATGCTGGAATTGAAGAAATTGAGGTTTGTGGTCAACTCAAGCCATTTTGCAAGTGGGTTTCTGGAAGTCAATTCTAGACCATACGCACGGCTGCTGTTGGCGTTGATGTAAGTATTGACCAGGATATCCTTTCCAGGAATTGTACTAGCCTCTTTTACCTGAAAACGGGTCATCAGGTTGTCGGTTTGTTTGTAATAAGCAGAAATCAAAAGGCTATTGTTTCCTTTGAATGTTTTTTGGTAGTTCAGCTCAATTGAGTTGGTGAATTCAGGAATGAGGTCAGGATTTCCCCTGCTGATATTCAATGAATCAGTGTAATCAACAAATGGCAGTATCTGGAAGAAACTTGGCCTGTTGATTTTTCTGGCATAGCTGAATTGCAGATCCTGTGATTGGTCAATCTGATGTGTAAAATTAAGGCTTGGGAAAAGACTCAAGGGATAACTGTTCCCGAAACTCTTGCCATTTGTCAGCAAGGTGCCTGTATACTTTGAGTTTTCAGCCCTCAATCCAATCTGATAGTTTGTTTTCTTGCTAATGACATTTCCATAAGTGCCATACACCGCAAATACCTTGTCGTTGAACTTATAGTTGGCATTGATAGAGGTGATAGGAATAAACTGATTTAGGGCGATATTGTAAATATAATTGAGGTTTTCACTCTGAAAATCCCTGATGGCTGCCCTGAATCCGAGTTCCATTTTGGATGATTCACCTAGTGGATTGGTAAAATCAGTTTGAATGGTATACAGGTTATTTCCACCCTCACCACTTTGCTTTTGGTTGATCAGACCGCCTTTGGGCCTGCTTTGCAAATCATAATATTGTGTTTGAAATCCACCATTGCTCTTGTTACTGCTGTTATTGTAATTAAAATCAGCTGTCAACTCCATTCCTTTTTTACTAAAAAGATGTTTGAAGCCTACGGCCGATCCATAGTTGTTGAAATTAAAACCAGAGCTAGTGGACCTTTGGGACAGAATTGACTTTGTTCCGGTATTGAAAAGCGTATCTGTTTTAATGGACAGTTGATCCTCATTGTTGAATTCACCCATAACCAGGCTTCCTGAAACAGTCAGTGTGTTTCTGTTGTCAATAAAATAATCCAGACCCGCCCTGTTGTAATTGAAAAATCCAAGGCTCTTGGGATTATTGGATTGATCATATCTAATGGTAGGGTAAGCGAAGAATTCCTCTCTGACCGATTGTCCTTCACCGATAGATTTTCTTCTATTGTACATAGAACTGGCAAATACATTCAGCTTGTCTTGCTTGACATTGATGTCTCCACCAAAGTTGGGCATAAGCCTGGAATCAATTCCTGCTCGAAGATTACCATTGTAGCCCGCCTTCCTGTTTTTCTTGAGTACAATATTGATGATACCAGACATTCCACCTGAGGCATCGAATTTGGCAGAAGGATTGGTAATGAGTTCTACACTTTGAATGGCATCAGAAGGGATTTGGTCAAGGGTCAGGTTGGTTGGTCTTCCATCTACGAAAATTGTAGGGGAGGCATTCCTTAGGCTTACATTACCATCAATGTCAACATCAACACCAGGAATATTTCTCATCAATTCTGAAGCCGTTTGCCCAGTAGAAATAAGGTTTTTTTCAACATTGAAGATTTTCCTGTCAACGCCCATTTGCATGAATGGCTTTGTTCCAACCACCTTGATTTCTTCCAGTTGTTTTGCATCAAGCTCAAGCTTGATATTCCCCAGATCGACGTCAGCATTGCTCATGATTTTGGAAAAATCATTGCCATTGGCACCAAGATCAAACTTAACAGGTTTTTCCAGGGTGAGGTACCCAATCGCCGTGACCCTTAGGATGAATTGTCCCCTCAATGGGAGTCCTTCAAGGCTGAAATCACCGTTGCTTTTGGTCAATTGACCAGAAATAATTTTAGTTTTCTTTGCTTTTGTTGTGCTGTCAAAAACAGACTGTACAAGTTGAACTGAAGAGGCTTCAACCCCTTTATTCGTTTTTGCATCCATGATTTTGCCATAAAACCGACCAATATTCATGTTTTGGCTGGTTCCGGCTGGTCTACCACCGCCAGGATATTGAGCAAAGGTGTTTAGCGATAGGAAAATGAACAAGACAAGGAATAATTTCGATAGGAAAATGAACAAGACAAGGAATAATTTTGACATTAAGCTGTATTTTAATGGATTGGATGCTTTATGAATCCTTAAGCTTTCGGACTGAAAGTCAAGTATTTGTTAAACAGAAAAGGGAGAATTAAGTTCAAGAAGTCAATAAAGTGATTAAAACCTGAAGAATTCCGATCAAAAGGCCTAAAACACCTCCAATGATTTCAACAAACCGGAATTCTTTGGACATGATCTGATTGAGTATAGTTTCCATTTTATCACTTGAAAATCCAGTAACCTTTTTTGTTACCATTTTTTCTAGGTCAAGATCAGATTCTAAATGCTTCATGTATGAACCAATAATTTCGGGGAACATGGTTTCAAGCTCCTGCATGAAAACGAGTTTTAACTGGTTGATGGTATTTTGCCCAATAAACATGGAAATCATCGGAAAAACGCTTTTGAGCTTCTCATGGAGGAAAAGGTCGATTTTACCTTCAACAAGGGGCATAATTTTGGATAGGTTATCCGGGTTGATGATTTTTTCTTCTATTTCTTTAAAAGATAAAAGCTCCTCACTGACGAGTTTGCCCAGTTTTTCAGCAAATTGTTGTTGTCTTTTCGGGAAAATACCATGAAAAGTAATTCCAAGTATTTTTTTGGGTTCTTTGGGGTGAAATAGCATTTTTATGGCTATCCAATTGGTAAACCAACCAATAAAGGCAGATATCAAAGGGATCAGGATCAGCCAGTAATTCATTTTAAAATCTTTTTACAAAGTTAGTTGATATTAACCAAGTCAAATTCAATTTTGGTAGAGTAAACATTTCCATTAATTTTGCACTCCATTATCACGGAGGTTGTAGCTCAGTTGGTTAGAGCGTCTGATTGTGGTTCAGAAGGTCGTGGGTTCGAGACCCATCATCCTCCCTCTCATCAAAAGGGTATTCTTCAAAAGAATACCCTTTTATTTTTCCACCTTCCATGCATGTTATGCTTTCTTAACATAACTTTTAGGCTCCATTTATCACAAAAACATCCTGAAAGTGCCCGAAAGGGTTAATTTTGGATATGTCATCTAAATTTTTACAATTTATGTTTAGTAAAAGATCCTTACCTGTCGTGATAGTTCTTTTGTTGGCTGGTGTGTTGCTTACTTTTAATTCTTCAGGAATTGGTAATCCGCCAGAAAAATATCAACTGATTTTTCAGCAGGTGGCAGACATGTTAGAGGCTGCGCATTATAGTCCAAAGAAAGTTGATGATGTTTTCTCGCAAAACATCCACAAGAAATACCTGGAAGCCCTTGATCCGGACAAGAACATCTTTCTGCAATCGGACCTCAAGGAGCTGAAAAAGTTTGAGAACACGATTGATGACGAATTGCATGGGGCACCCATTGCCTACTTTTATGCAGTTGAT
>JBJOOI010000185.1:0-4244 GCA_046051375.1 Bacteroidota bacterium
TTTGGAGGTCTGCTGAATTGTTTTTGATGGCAGCTGAAGCAATTGTAAAAGGCGCTACCGGTGCACGATTGGGTACAGCCGATGTGTATTATAACAGGGTTCTGGACAGGGCTTTGGGTCCAAATGCTGGCAGATCTCCCAACCGTGCTACAAATCCTGGAAATGTATTGGATCCTTTGACCAATATTACTTCCTACCGCGCAACGCCATCTACCATCAACATTGACATGATTTTGGATGAATATGGCCGTGAATTTCTTGGGGAAGGCAATGAGCGTTGGTATCAACTCAAGCGCACTGGAAAACTGATTGAACGTGCAACAAGGTTCAATGGATGGACTGCATGGGGCCGTGCTGGTGTTTCTCAAATTGCTGCCAAGCACCTTTTGAGGCCAATTCCACAAGGAATGCTCGACAACTCAAGTCCTAGAATTGAGCAGAATCCTGGATATTAATTTTATTGATTGAAAATTAAATGCCAGGTATTCATAAATGATGAATACCTGGCATTTTTTCTTTGTTTTATTTTTAGCCCTTAACAACCAAACTTGCGATGCCCATGTCAATGAAATCTCTCTTTTCTTCCGTTTTATTCCTTATATTTTTTAGCAGTCTAACCCATGCCCAAAAGACTGTCACCAAAACCCGAAAATCAGATTTGGTAGAGGTGATGGTTGATGCAGCCAACTCGAGATTTTTTTATTTCAGTTCAGCCACAAGGCCCTTTGGAATGGTCAATCTCAGTCCGGACATGAACCTAAAAGGTGTTTGGAATACCGGATATAAATACAACGAGGATACCATCCGGTGTTTCAGCCATATCCATTGCTGGGAGCTATCTGGGATTCCTGTTCTGCCAACAACCGGAAAATTCAAGGGGCATCTGGGATCGGATGTGTACGGCTCAACCTATTCTCATCAGAATGAGGTTGCAAAGCCGGGGTACCACAAGATCAAACTGAATACCTATGGCGTTACTGCTGAAATGACTTCTACAACAAGGGTTGGATTTCATCGCTATACTTTTCCAAAGTCTGATTCAAGCTTCATTCAATTTGATTTTACTACGGTATTGGGTTCATCAGAAACCCAAGAAGCAAAAGTTACCCAGATTTCTGACAAGCAAATTGTTGGCGAAGTTGTAATGGCAGCAACCATAAGAAGACCCAAGCCCATTACAGTTTATTTTGTAGCAGATTTTGACAAGCCATTTGATCAATTTGGCGGTTGGAAAGACGGAAGCATCATCAATGTTGCAAAAGAAGTTTCAGGGCCACGTACAGGAGCTTTTGTTCGATTTAAAACCAATGAGAATGATGTCAGGATGATGAAAGTGGCCATCTCTTATGTGAGCATAGAAGAGGCAAAGAAAAACCTGAAGGCCGAATTGGTCCATTGGGATTTTACAAGGGTAGTGAATGAATCTGCAAACGAGTGGGACAATTGGTTGGGAAGGATAGAAGTGGAAGGCGGTACCAATACTGAGCAACGTCGTTTTTATACTGACTTGTTTCATGCCTTGCAAGGAAGAAGGATTGTGAGTGATGTGAGTGGATCCTATATTGACAATACCGGAGCAAAGCCTCTCGCACGCAATATCCCATTGGGCCCTGATGGAAAGCCCAAATACAAGATGTATAATTCTGATTCTTATTGGGGGGCACAGTGGTCACTCAATACCTTGTGGCATCTTGTTTATCCTGAGGTGACAGAAGATTTCATCAATTCCATGCTGAAAATGTATGATGATGGTGGATTGATTCCACGGGGCCCCTCCGGCGGTAATTATACCTATGTGATGACTGGTGCTACAACAACACCTTTCATTGTGAGTGCATACCTCAAAGGCATCAGGGGATTTGATATGGCCAAGGCCTATGAAGGCATGCGCAAGGATCATTTTCCTGGAGGGATGATGAGCAAGGCTGGCTATGAGCACAAGACCTTCAAAGGTGGGGGAATTGAAGAGTATATTTCAATGGGCTATGTTCCCCATCCGCTGCATCCCATCAAGTACGGGTTTCACCAGGATGGTGCTGCACAAACACTTGAGTATGCTTACCAGGATTTTGCAATGGCCCAGATAGCAAAGGTATTGAACAAACAAGGTGATTATGACCTTTTTATGCAGCGTGCTGGTAATTACAAAAATGTATTCAACAAGGAAATTGGCTGGATGCTTGCAAAAGACAGAAGCGGTAAATGGGCTGATCCAGTGGACATTCTTCAATATGAGCATGGCTTCAATGAGGGCAACGCCGCACAATACAGCTGGTTCGTTCCCCATGATGTTCCAGGCTTGATTGCCCTTCATGGTGGTAAAGACAAGTTTACTGATAAACTCAATTTTGCATTCACAGAAGCACGCAAACATGGTTTTGTTTCTGGTAAATCTGAGAATCCTCCTGAAAGAGAAGCGCAACGCAGGGTGTATATCAACTATGGCAATCAGCCTTGTATGCAAACACCTTTCCTCTTCAACTATGCAGGAAAACCATGGCTAACCCAGTACTGGACCCGACAGCTTATAGATTCGGTTTACAGCGGTATTTCTCCACAAAAAGGATATAGTGGAGATGAAGACCAGGGTTTGATGGGATCTTTAGCAGTGTTGCTAAAAATTGGACTCTTTTCAACAGATGGCGGTACCTCAGAAAAACCATTTTATGAAATTACCAGTCCTATTTTCAAAAAAATCACCATCAAGTTGAATGAAAAATATTATCCTGGAAAGCAATTTGTGATTGAGGCTAAAAACAATGTTCCAGGGAATCTATACATTCAGTCTGCAACACTCAATGGTACTGCTATTTCAAAACCTTTCTTCGATCACTCCGCATTGATAAAGGGTGGAAGTCTGTTGTTGCAGATGGGAGCATCACCCAATAAAAATTGGGGTGTCAAGGATTGATGCATCTATCAATCCAGTGAATTACACCACAAAAATGATTACTCCATCATGACAAAAAAAATTTCAATTAAAGATATCGCCAAGGAGCTTGAACTCTCGATTACAACAGTTTCGTTTGTGATCAATGGCAAGAGTGAAGAAATGGGTATCAGTGAAGCAACGTCAAGCAAAGTATTGGAGCTTATTAAAAAACGGGATTATAGCCCGAACAATGCTGCCAGGCTGCTTCGTACGGGAAAGTCCAATACCATTGGATTGATTGTTGAAGATCTTGGAAACTACTTCTTTGGCAATATTGCCAAAGTTGTTGAATTGGAAGCTTCAAAAAGGGGATACAATGTTTTTTTGAGCAGTACTGACAACAATCCTAAAACAGCAAAAGCGCTGATAAGAAAAATGCGCAACAGCTCAGTAGATGGCATGATCATCACCCCAACCAAAAACCTTAACCAAGAGCTTGAGGAACTTAAAAATGATAAGATTCCTTTTGTGTTGTTGGATAGAACTGTTCCAGGACTCACTGCCAATGCAGTTGTGCTGGATAATTTTAAGGGTGCGTATGATTTAACGCTTCACTTGCTCAACAATGGCTACCAGCATACAGGATTTGTTACCATCCACAGCGATATGTCTCAAATGACTGAAAGGGAGAGAGGCTATTTGGCTGCAATGGAATCATCATCAATGCCAAGCCAGAAAGAACTTGTTTTAAAAGTAAAATTTGATGATTCAGCAGAAACTGTTATTTCTTCTATTGTGTCTTTTGTTGAAGAGAATAGAGATTTGGAGGCTTTGTTTTTTTCAACCAACTATCTTGGCGTTCATGGAATTGAGGCCTTGAAGCAGTTGGGAAAATCAATGCCCGATGACTTGGCCGTTGTGAGTTTTGATGATAATGATTTATTCAGGCTTTTTACTCCATCCATCACGGTAGCAGCACAGCCAGTGAAACAGATAGCAAGTGAGACAATCGAACTTTTGTTGCGTTTGATTGAAAATGATGTAAAACACGAAATGCCAATCAGTAAGGTTCTCGAGCCAGAATTGATTCAAAGGCAGTCTTCTGTTCAAAAACCCTTATGGGAGATTGAACATGCGATGGAAAAATCTTTCAATAAAAATATAAGCATGTGAAAAGGGTAATTTTTCTTTTGGCAATTGTTTTGGTGTCATTTGTTTTCACAAGCAATCAATCACTGCATGTGCCCATCCCAAAGACAATCAATCGCCCTCCCAACATTCTTTTTGCCATAGCAGATGACCAGTCATTTGCACATGTTTCTGCATTGGGTCAGGATATTTTCAAAACGCCTTATTTTGATGAAGTGGCAAA
>JBJOOI010000186.1:0-4218 GCA_046051375.1 Bacteroidota bacterium
AACACCTTGTTCTTCTGTGATATATATCTCCTGTTTTACGGGAGCGGCAGACTGAAACAAAGGTTCTTTCCCGCTCCCCCACTGAAATGCAACAACAGTTATTTTAACCGGATATTTTGCTCGCGGCGGTATTGCAGTCAAGATCAGTTTATTGTCTTGGATACAAGCAGGACCTGATTGTATATAAAAAGAAACTGGCAAACCTGATGAAGCGTGGGCTGATAAAGCAATCTCTGTTTGAGAACCCTTGATCTGAATAGTATCAAAAATAATTTTCTGTTCCTTGCCTGATTTATGCTGCTCAGGGAAATTGATCTGACCTGCCTGTTCTGCATATTTAAAACGTTTATCACCGTTTGCATATGCCATGATCATGATGTTATTGGTATGCCTCGACCAGCCAAAATGATCAAATGAAATTTGAAATACAGAGTCATTGATTTGCTTTCCACCACCACCCCAGCCACCAATCAGGGAAAAGCGAACAGGATTTTTTCCATGTGTCAGATGAAGTCCGCTATTGGCAATACCTTCAGGCGTTTCAGTCAAATACGATCCACGCATTACCACACGATTGTTATCCAATGGCTCAAAACGAATGGGTACAATCCAGGAAGCCGGTAAGTTTTGTTGATCCTGAACAAAGCTCACCCGTTGATCTTTTTTTCCTCCATATTTTGACGGGAATGCCACCACCGCTTTGGCCAGTTCTTCATCCATATGCCAAAATGCAAGTGATGGATCGCCTTTGTACAAGCGATATGAGGCCGGTTGAAAATGGGGTTTGCCTATCAGGGTAAAATCGGTAAGCCATCCAGATGCTTCATCAATATTTATCAATTCAAATGTTGAAGATCCTTTGGCGGGCAACCTGTATTTTGCAATTTTTTGAATAAACAAACTGGCCAGTTCTTCGAGATGTTGATCAAAATTAAAATGGCCTGCCCCGGGTTGTACGACCTCACATACTTGGGCATTGTTGTACTTGGCCCGAATATCCAGTAGATCTCCCCGCAACCATTTCCAATGTTTGTCGATTGGTTCTTTGGGACCTGTCCATGTTTCATATTCACCACTTACAGCCATAACCGGGATTCCCTCTACCCTCGCTTTGGAATCCTGTTCAGGCGGATTGACCATGGCTGCAGCATGCAAGGTCAATATTCCAGCTACTTTTTTTGGATTCCAATAAGCCAGGTTCCAGCATCCGATGGCGGCACCAGAATGTCCGATAGGAATAAAAGGAACCATCATTAATTCTTCATATCCCGCAACAACAGCGAGATCCGAGAGGATATCTTTTAAAATTGTATCTGCGCCTTCTTTGTATTTAAAATAGGTGATGGGGCTTCTGAACAGGATCAGAATGGCCAAGTCTTCCTGTTCACAAACATTTCTGATCTTTTTGTTGTCACAAACCGATTTTTCGAGAATTACCTGATTGGCTAAAATAATACCACGCAGTTTTTCACAATGCGGGGGAATCCATAAAAATGCCCTTGCTTCAGGATCTTTTCCGTTGATTGGAACAGACCACTGGTATTCTGCTGCCTTTGATGTTCCGGAAAGCAAAAAGAAAAGTATCAAGCCGTGTAACCATTTCATATGTAATACTAATGATTTTAAAGAGAAAAATTATGGAATGTACAAATGCCTGACTCGAAACCGGTTCCGTTCTTTTTAAAGGAAACTTGCATATTCTGCTCTATATTCAAACTAATTCTTGATATACAGTTGAACAATAAAGTTATTTCAAAATAGTATGCGTCTTTTTATCTTGTTTTTTTTAGTGATCTGTTCCGGATCAACGATTTCGGGAATAGCCCAGACAACGCCATTGGAATATGCAATGGCCATCGGAGATAAACTCATCAAAGAAACGCCCTATGCTTACAGGGCCACCTTAAAAAAGCCCCAGCAACTGTTCAAAGAAACAGAAGTCATTGATTTTGGGAGATCGATATTTTCGCCTTCCACTTCAGCGGCAATTGCATACACCTGCTTAACAAGCAAAGCGGCACAAACCATTCATCTGCAACTTGCTTTCAAAGGAAAGTGCCGGATCTGGCTCAATGGTCAATTGATTTATGATCACCAGCAATCAGAAAAATTAGCCATTAAATATGGAGAAAGAAGTATTGAATTACAAGACAGCCTTGTCTTGACTTTGAAGAAGGGGACAAACGATTTCTTGTTACTATCTGAAGCGACAGGTCCTCAATGGAAATTTTATATGCAGGTCCCACAAACCAATGGACGGATCATGGCAAATGAAATGGATTATCCTGAAATCGGTCTTCGACACCTGTCCATAGTGGATTCCACTGTCGCCAACCTCAGTAACTGGTTGATACTTGGACCCATTCCCGTCTCTTCTCAATTATCGGTGGTGAACGAAATCATCAAGCACAGGGAGATCGGTAAAATGTATCCGGGTATGTCCGAACAGATTACCTGGAAAATTCCATATGTTGATATTTTGGGCGATGTGATTGATCCCAAAATATGGGGAACCAACTATAACTGGAATTATCATAACGGAGGTGTAGCATGGGCAATGCAACACTTGAGCAAAAGCACCGGATTTCCAAGATTTGCTCAGTACAGCAATGACTACTGCGAGTTCCATCTGTCTGGAAGTCCTTTTGTTAAATATCAGGTTGAAACACTGGATGCACTCAACTCGGCCAATAGCCTTTTTTTCAATACACAACTGTTGGATTTTACATTGGCTCCATCTCTTCCTTTTTTAAATAGACTCATTAAGGATCATGATGATTTTCGGTTGAAGAATGCTTATACAAAGCATGTAGACAGCATGATTTTTTATGCCCGATCGATACAGGTTAGAATGCCGGGTTCTGCCCATTATGTCAGAAATACCCCAATTCAATATACCACATGGGTTGATGACATGTTCATGGGTATTCCATTCCTTGTAATGGCATCTTCCTATGTGTCAGACCATACAATCAAAGATTCATTATTGAACGATGCTGCCAATCAGGTGCTCTGTTTCAATCAGGAAGTTTTTGATGAAAAAGCCGGTTTATACCGCCATGCAAAGTATTCCACTGAAAATACAAAAATGCCTTTTTGGAGCAGGGCAAATGGATGGGGTATCTGGGCAACCACAGAAGTGTTGCAAGCATTGCCGAAACAGCATCCTTCCTATTCAAAAATATTATCTTCCTATAAAAAACACATAGAGGCGCTGGTTGCCCTGCAAGATGGTTCAGGATTTTGGCTGAATGTCCTGGATCGAAAAGATGCCCCTAAGGAAACCTCTGGCACTGCCATTTTCACCATGGCCATTGCCAGGGGCATCCGCAATGGCTGGTTAGACGGAAAAAAATATGCACCTGCTGTTTTGAAAGCTTGGGAGGCATTGAAAACAAAAATTGATGCCGGCGGAAGTGTTGGGGATATCTGTATGGGTACCATGTGTTCAGATGATGTGAACTATTATATGAACAGACCATTACTGCGAGATGATACGCATGGCATTTTTGCAGTATTGTTTGCTTGTATTGAATTGGATACTTTTTTTAAAAACAGGAACAAGTGATGGGCATGCTTAATTCTTTTAAGCGATCCTTTATTTTGTTGAGCTTGTTTTGCTTTTGCATGATTTCCTGTTCTGTCTCCCGATTAGGCTGGAAAGATCTTGAAAGCAAAGAACCTTCTATCCATTCTACCACTTTTGTCAAAGAAGGCGGAGTGAACAAATTAGTCTACTATTTCCTGCCTGAAAGAAAATCAGCTGAAAAAGTACCGGCAATTATTTTTTATCATGGTGGTGCATGGACAGGCGGTACAGCGTCTACTTTTTTTCCCCATGCGGCTTATTATGCACAGCATGGCATGGCTTCTTTTTCGGTTGATTATCGACTGCTCAATAGCGAAGCCAAAGATATTACCCAATGCATCAGTGATGCTCAAAAAGCACTGGCGTTTATTTGTGAACAAGCAGATGAAATGGGGATTGACACCACCCGTTTGATCCTTTGTGGTGAATCTGCAGGAGGTCATCTGGCAGCCTCGGCTTATTTGAATCATTCATCTCCACAAAATATAAAAGCATTGTTGTTGCTGAATCCAGTGCTCGATTTCAACACAGCTGTTTTTCTTCCGTATATGGATGGTTCATTGGTGGGAAAGTCATCAAGAAAATTATCACTTGATTCATTGTCATTGTTGCACAGTGCCAAAGCCCGA
>JBJOOI010000187.1:0-4211 GCA_046051375.1 Bacteroidota bacterium
TTGCATGAAGTCAATACAGAAATAAACCGCTATATAGCCTGGCCAGGACAGGCATTGGCCTATAAGATGGGCGAACTTAAAATCAAGGAGCTGCGCCAGCGCGCAACATCAGCACTGGGGGATAAATTTGATATCAGGCAGTTTCACGATCTGTTGCTTTCTGAAGGTACACTCACTTTGCGGTTGATGGAAAAGCTGGTGGACAGGTACATTGAAACAAGCAAATAAAATCCCACCAGATAAGGGATGGAAGCATGGTATTTTTCTGCACCGAACCATCCTCCAGTTGAATAGATAAGATAAAAACCTGTGACCAATTTCAAGGCTTCCCAAACAGGGGCCTGCTTGTCAGCATCCATCAAAGATGTGAGCGCATAGATGTAAAGGAAGATGAACATTCCGTAAAGGAAAATCCTCGGGCTGCCAATATCTGCAAGGTTTCCAAAGAGATAAGAAATGAAAAGCAAGAGAAAAATCAGTTGGATCATTGACCAGCTTCTAAGCCCAGGGCTGCTGGGTGGATTGTATTTTTCAAAAGCATAAACATTCTCAATTTTTTTCAGCGGATATTTCTCCATCATATCTGCTGGTCTCCATCCCGTTGGCATGAACCAGATCCTGGCCTTGTCCATCCAATGGCTTGTTTTCCATGCATCAGTAATCAGAAGCGCCATGTGCTGAAAATTGATCTTGATCGGGTTCCAAGTCGCAACAGGATGCGTGATACCATAGACGGGAGGAATGTCTTTTCTTTCTTCCTGAAAACTGCCAAAAAGTTTGTCCCATACAATGAAAACCTGCGAGTAGTTTTTGTCGATGTATTCAGGGTTGATGGCATGGTGAACCCTGTGGTGTGAAGGTGTTACAATGATTTTCTCTAAAATACCCATCCTGTCGATGTGTTGAGTATGATACCAAAACTGGATGAACAGGTGGAGCGGTGCAACAACGGCAATTACATTTCCTGGTACACCCAGCAAGGCCGCAGGCAATAGAAAGAAGGTGAACAATTTGAAAAAAACGGAGATGCTTTGTCTCAAGGCACAGGCCAGGTTAAACTCTTCACTGCTGTGGTGAATGATGTGGGCGTTCCAGAATACATTGGTAGTATGTTGAATCCTGTGTATCCAGTAGCCAGAAAAATCAAGTGCAATAAAGGCGATGATGTAGACGGCCAGGCCCTCCTCAATATGGGTGATGGCAAAATGCTGTACCATCCAACCATAACTGATGATGGCAACACTGAGGCCCAGTACATCTTTTGTAACATTGGTTATGCCTGAAGCTAGCGATGAAACCATGTCCATGGTCCTCACTGTGTCGTTGCCCTTTCTCCAGCCATACCATTTTTCCAGCAATACAAGCATCAGGAATATCGGCATGGCAATCAACAAAATCTTACCATAAGTCTCCATATACAACCAATTAGACTCCTAATTTCGTTCATTTTATTTAAATTGTACATCTATGTCTACCCAACCACTTTCCCTTTCCCTGAACCGTTTAACACACCAGTTGTCTGGCCATGTTTTTGAATGTGTTGATGCGCATACCTGTGGTAACCCTGTAAGATTGGTAGTGTCTGGTGGCCCTGCGCTGGAGGGGAGCAACATGAGTGAGAAACGCCAACATTTTTTGCGTGAATTTGATTGGATTAGAAAAGGCTTGATGTTTGAACCCAGGGGTCATGACATGATGAGTGGCAGCATCCTTTATCCACCGCATGATCCTGAGAATGATTTTGCAGTGTTGTTTATTGAAACCAGCGGATGCCTTCCGATGTGTGGCCATGGCACCATTGGTACCATTACCGCTGCCATTGAATCGGGCCTGGTAAAGCCCAAGGTCAGCGGAAAGATCAGGATGGAAGCGCCGGCCGGGCTTGTGCAGATTGAATACACAATGACTGGTGATAAAGTCAGTTCTGTCAGACTCACCAATGTTCCTGGTTACCTCGATCAAGCGGGTCTTCCTGTTGAGTGTCCAGGCCTTGGTGCCATCAGGGTGGATGTTGCTTACGGAGGAAATTTCTATGCTATCGTTGATGTGCAGGAGAATTTCCCCGGTCTGGAACATTTTACTGCAGACCTGCTCATCAGTATGGCAAGACAACTCAGGAAAAACATCAATGCATTGTATCAATTTGTTCATCCGGAGGATCCAACCATCCATTCATGCAGCCATATTTTGTGGTGTGGTGCCGTCATCGATCCCACATCAACTGCGCGCAATGCTGTGTTCTATGGCGACAAGGCCATTGACCGTTCACCCTGCGGAACAGGCACCAGTGCCCGCATGGCACAGTGGTATGCCAAAGGGTTGTTGAAAAAAGGGGATGAGTTCATCCACGAAAGCATCATTGGCAGCACATTTATCGGGAGGATTGAAGAAGAGACCTTCGTGAATGGAAAGCCCGCCATGCGTCCATCCATTGAAGGATGGGCCAAAATTTATGGACACAATACCATTTCCATCGATATTGAAGACGATCCTTATGCACATGGCTTTCAAGTCATTTAAAACCCATTCATGAAAAGAAATATCTTGTTTTTTAGCTTGCTGATGACGATTTCCGCCTATTCCCAGCAAAGCAGTGTAATGATGTATGACAAGCCCGCTACTTATTTTGAGGATGCCCTCCCGATTGGCAACGGGCGCATTGGAGGTATGGTATATGGCGGGATTAGCAAAGACAGGATATCCTTGAATGAGGCAACCCTCTGGGCGGGCTATCCGGTGGATGCCAACATGAATCCTGAAGCGAAGAAATACCTTCCCCTGGTGCGTGAAGCGCTGTTTGCAGGAGAGTATAAAAAAGCAGACAGTCTTACCAAATTCATTCAGGGGAAATTTTCATCATCCTATGCGCCCCTTGGGAATCTCTACATGCATTTCAACATGAAAGAGGCCAGCCAATATTCCAGAACACTTGATCTGCGAACCGGCCTGGTCAATGTTTCATTTGAGTCCGATGAAACAAGTTATAGAAGAGCATATTTTGTTTCCCATCCTGATCAGTTGATGTTTGTAAAGCTCAGTTCCAAAGGAAAAAACAAGATGAATGTTGAACTGACCATGAACAGCCTGCTCCGATACAAACTGGTGTCTGCAGGAAAAGGATTGGCAATGAACGGGATTGCACCTTCACTGGCCGAGCCCAATTACCGGGGCAAGATGCCCAATGCCGTGCAATATGATAGTGCCAATGCCATGCGCTTTTCAGGCATTGTAAAAATTCTATCCAACAATGGCAAACAAAAAAATACCGACTCCTCGATTCAAATCAGTGAGGCTTCCGAAATTCTGTTGGCCATATCCCTGGCCACAAGCTTCAATGGATTTGACAAGCATCCAGTGAAAGAAGGGAAAGATGAAAAGATGCTGGTAGCAAAGGCCCTGCAGCAGCTTGATCCTACAGACTATGCTACCATCCTGAAAAAACATGTTGCTGATTTTTCAAAATACATGGACCGTGTTTCGCTTGATTTAGGAGCATCTTCCGCTGCCAATTTGCCTGTTGATCAGCGGTTGAAAAATTTTTCAAAAGGACAGACAGACAATGCACTGGTGGCCCTTTATTTTCAGTTCGGCCGTTACCTGATGGTCAGTGCTTCCCGTACACCAGAAGTGCCCATCAACCTGCAAGGCATCTGGAACGAGCAGGTCCGTCCACCATGGAGCAGCAACTATACCATCAACATCAATACAGAGATGAACTATTGGCCGGTGGAAACAACCAACCTTTCGGAGTTTCACCAACCCATGATGGGCTTCATCAAAAACCTCAGCAAAACGGGAGCCGTTACAGCCAAGTCGTTTTATGGATTGGATGGATGGGTAGCACACCACAACTCTGATGTTTGGGCCATTTCAAATCCTGTGGGCGATTTTGGGAAAGGAGACCCCGTCTGGGCCAACTGGACAATGGGTGGAACCTGGATGAGCACCCACCTCTGGCAACATTTTCTATTTTCAAACGATACAGCCTTCCTTAAAAAAGAAGCTTATCCCCTCATGAAAGGCGCGGCATTGTTCTGCCTTCAATTTTTGGTGAAAGATCCCAATGGTAATTTGGTTACAGCCCCATCAACATCTCCGGAAAACGTATTCATCACCGACAAGGGACTTAAAGGCGCTGTATTGTTTGGTGGTACTGCTGACCTTGCCATGATCAGGGAATTGTTTTCCAATTTGATTGATGCTGATAAGAT
>JBJOOI010000188.1:0-4204 GCA_046051375.1 Bacteroidota bacterium
CTTTTCGTGGTCTTCATGCGCCATGAAATCTACTGCAAAAACAGGGTTCATGATGTAGGCAACAATCAATGATGCTGTCAGTGTGAAGATCAACATGGTGGGCAGGTAAATCATGAATTTACCAATGATGCCGGGCCAGAAAAGCAGCGGAATGAAGGGCGCAAGCGTGGTCAGGGTTCCGGCCAGTACTGGGATGAAAACCTCGCCAGCAGCAAATCTTGCGGCATCTTTTGCACTGATTTTTCCTTTGCCTTGTGAGAATATCCTGTGGGTATTTTCTATCACCACAATCGCATCATCCACTACAATACCAAGGCCAAAAAGCAACGCAAACAATACAATGAAATTGAGGGTAACACTGGATCCTACGATGAACTCTGCGCTTGGCAAGAGGATGAAGGCAAGGAACATGCTCAGCGGAACAGAGAGTGCCACAAAGAATGAGTTGGTCACACCCATGAAGAACATGAGGATGATCATCACCAGCACAAATCCAATGACGATGGAATTCACCAGTTCATTAAAGGCTGCGGAGGCTTTGATGCTCAGGTCTCCTGTGATATTGATGTTCAGGTCTTTGGGAAACTGATCTGCCTTCAATTGCTTTACAATGCCATTGATTTTCTCTGAGGCATTGATCAGGTTTTCTCCGGAACGCTTGATGATGCTCAGTGTTACAACGTTCTTTCCATTCAACCGGGCATAACTTTCCCTTTCCTTCACGGTGTCAGTGATGTTGGCAAAATCACGGAGGTAAAGTGGAGCGCCATAGATGTTTTTCACAATCACATTGTTGAGGTCCAGCGAAGACCTGAACTGTCCGTTTACACGCAGCGTACGTTTCTGTTCTCCCACTGCCAGCAAGCCACCAGAGATATCGTTGTTTTCCCGCTGGATGGCCTGTTCCACATCAGTGAATCCGACTTTTGCCGCTTCCATTTTGTAGCGGTCTACATTGATTTGGATTTCCCTTTCAGGGGCACCCACAACATCCACCCTGCTGATCTCAGAAAGTTCTTCAATCTTGTCTTTCAGCTCTTCTGCAAATTCTGCAAGTTTTATACCATCATAGTCACCGCTCACATTCACTGACATGATGGGCAATTCAGACAGGCTGATCTCTTGCACAACGGGTTCCTGTGTAAGGTCTGTTGGCAGGTCTTTTTTGGCCTTGTCTACCGCATCCCTGATCTTCTGCAAGGCCACATCTGTTTTTACAGAGGTACTGAACTCCACAATGATGGCCGAGAAATCCTGTAAGGAGTTGGAAGTGATCTTGTTGATTTTTACGCCTGTAATCCCTTTCAGCTGTTTTTCGATAGGTCTTGTTACCAGGCTTTCAATTTCTTTTGGAGAGTTTCCTACATAAACGGTTTGAACGAAAATGTTGGGAATGACTACATCAGGAAACTGTTCTTTTGGAAAGGAAACAAACAGCCCGATTCCCCATAGGGAGATGATCAGGGTGATCAGGTAGACTGCTGTTTTGTTGTTGATGGCCCAATCTGTCGGCTTGAATGTTTTTACATTCTTGAGCAGGTTGGAAATGGAATTATTTTTTGAGGAGTTGTCCATGCTAATGGTTTATGCTTGCTTGGAAAATGAGATCAGTTTGTTGCGGTTGAAATCAGCTGACCATCATAGAGTCCCTGAAACCCTTTGGTGATGAGCTTGTCGCCTTTGGTCAGTCCTGTATTGACTTCAATCAATTCATCATAGAATTCACCAATGGTAACCATCTTTTTCCTTGCCAGGTTCTTTCCGTTTTCAAGGGAGAGGATGTACACATATTTTCCTTTCTCATCTGTTTGTACCGTTTCAACCGGAACAACAATCGCATTCTTTGCTGCATGGTCAAGGATTTTCACTACTGCAACTTGGTTCG
Organism: Bacteroidota bacterium; assembly: GCA_046051375.1. Taxonomy (GTDB): domain Bacteria; phylum Bacteroidota; class Bacteroidia; order Chitinophagales; family Chitinophagaceae; genus Pollutibacter. The sequence goes on from JBJOOI010000188.1 coordinate 1,886, forward strand.
GTTTGATGCTGCTCTTGCTGGGCATTTTGCTTTCTGCAATGAAACTCCTTGAGGTGGTATTGATGGTTTCACTGATCAGGCTGATGGTTGAGTTGAAGGTTTCATTCAGGTCTGGCACGGAGATGACCACAGGCATTCCTTTCCTGACTTTTACAACATAGTTTTCCGGAACTTCAACAACTGCTTTCATGGCACTTGGATTGACAATGGTGATGCCAGCCATGGGAGATCCAACAAATGTTTCACCTACCCTGATGCTGACCGTTTCAACCACACCAGATACCTGTGCAATCACCGAAGTTGTTCCCAGCTGCTCTTTTACAAGAGAGAGCTGTTTTTCAAGTCCTTCCACATTGTTCTTTGCAGAAAGGAATTGTACTTCTGTTCCAATCCCTTCTTTCCAAAGATTTTCCTGGCGGGTGAAAATGTTTTTGGCAAATTCAAGCTGGCTTTCCACTTGTTTGATGTTTTGCTGGATGATGCCATCTTCCAGTTTCATCAGCAGCTGACCTGCTTTGACATTGTCTCCTTGTTTTACATAAATGGCTTTCACCTGTCCTCCCATTCCTCTGGGGGTAACATAATAGAGATTCTCTGTGGTGATTTTGCCCTGTAGGTCAATATAGTGGGCAAAGTCCTGGGTGATCAGTTCGGTTACTTCAACCAGTTTTGTTTTCTCTTCAACAGTAGCACCAGACATTTTCTGGATTTCTGTTTCGAGCGTGGCTATTTTGGCAACGATGGCATCACGTTCTTTGGTGAGGTTGTCCAACTCCGCTTTTTTGGTTGCCAAATCCTTGTTCTCTTCCTTGTTTCCAGAGCAGGCTGCCATTGAGAACAGCATGCAGATCATCAAAAACTTTTTCATATTCTGTTTTTTATTCTTTTGTTATTATAGTTTACCAAGGGCCCTGGTGTAAGAAATCCTTGCGTTGATGGCATCATAAAGGGATTGGAAATAGTTGGACTGTGCGTTTTCCAGTTCAGTTGCTGTTTGCAACAATTCAAAACTTGATCCCAGTCCTTGCTCATATTTTTTCTTCGTGGTATTGTAAACTTTTTCAGCCAGCACCACATTCTTGTCTTGCATGTCCAGTGAAGACAGGGCATTGTTAAACAAGATGGATGAAGCCTTCAGTTGCAGGTCAATGGCCCTTTGCACATTGGCAATGGTATTGTTGGTCTTTTGAAGATTGAGGTTGGCTTGTTTGATGCGCTGCGCTTTTTGTCCGCCATCAAAAATGGGAACATTCAAGTTGATCCCCCAGAGGGATGTTTTGAACCATTGATCTGAAAAATTGAAAAGGTTGAATTTCTGGCCCAGGGCATTTCTGCTGTAGCTGAAATAAGTGGCTACAGTAGGTATATAGGCAAGTTTGTTTCGCTTGAGGTCCAGTCCTTGAAGGTCCTTTACCACATTCAACAACTGGATTTCTTTTCTATCGTTATAATTGAAGTTGGACAACTCAAGCAGGTCTTTTTTGACAAGATCTATGGAGAGAGAATCGCTCAATTCCAGGGTATCTGCCTGGTTGATGGCCAGGGAAAATTTGAGTGAGGCATATCCAATCTCTATGAGTCTTTCAATTTGGGTAGATGTAGTGCTCAGGTTGTTCAGTGTTACCTGCGTCTTGTCTATATCCAGGTGTTCTGCAAATCCATTTTTGAAGAGTTTCTCCTGGTCGCTTTTCAGCTTGTCAAGTCTTTTGATGCTGCTGTCCAGGTATTTTTTTCTTTTTTCCGCAATCAATACGCTGTAATAGGCCCTTGCAACATTGCTTTTGATGGAGTCTTCCATGACCTTGATGTTGGCATCACTGAAATCAATCGATTTTTTTCTTGCTTTCAGTGCGATAAAAAGATCCGGTTGAAAGAGCAGCTGTTGAAACTGTATTCCCGCAGATGACTGCCAAGGAACCCCGAATTGCGCTGGAAAGTACTGGGGTGCGGCATTGGGCTTTGTTATGGGACTGCCGGCACCGTTGCGTACACCGTTTTCTGTCAACACCTGGTACACAGATGGAGAAATAAAATCTGGCAGCAGTGTTACAGGGATGTTGAAAAAATGCTGCGATTGAATGCTGCCATTGACCTGAGGCATGGTTTGACCAACATATTCCTTGTTCTTGGCCAACTGCAATTCCCTGTCAATTTGCAGGTTTTTGATTTCTGTCACATTTTTCAATGCCAGGTCAGCCGCCTGGTTGACGGTTAGCCGGTATTTCTGTTGTGATTGTACTGTACCGGATGCCAGTAAAATCAATGAAAAAATGATGAAGCCCCAACGTATCATATTTGCGTTTTTATTGTGCATGTGTA
>JBJOOI010000189.1:0-4194 GCA_046051375.1 Bacteroidota bacterium
TCTTGATGTCACCTATGGTGGAAATACAACAAGAAGCAATACTTCTTTGGTGAAGGTTAATCCGATAACGGCGACGGCCTCATTTAATATGTTATCCAGCTCAGACACCTGTCTGATCACCAATAATGTTTCGTTTGTCAATACATCCGTAAGCGCGGATCCGATGAATACCACCTATGAGTGGAGTTTTGGAGACGGAAACAAATCAACCCAGTTTTCAACAAGCTACCAGTACAGTGCACCACAAATTTACACTGTCACCCTTAAGGCAAAAGACATCAATGGTTGTGAAACATTCGCAACACGACCTGTTACCATCAAGGCTTCTCCCTTGATACCAATTATTAACTATACAACAGGGACCAATATCATTTGTGCAGGAGACTCTTCATTCCTGAATACAGTTGTAGTGCAGCCTGATCCTGCTGCTGCATTTAACTGGTACCGGAATGGCATTCCTGCAGGAAATGGAAGAAGCATTGTGGCTAAATTGGGTGGTACCTATTTATTGGAGTGTATCAATGTCAACGGTTGTTCAAACAAAGCCTCCCTCAACTTTACGGTTAACCCACTTCCTGCAAGACCCTTGTTGTCGATTGTGAACGGCTTTTCCAATGTAATTTGTCAGCTGGACAGCAGTTATCTGCAATCTTCAACGGCCATCAATCTCACCAAATTCAATTGGTATACTGGTGGTTCAAATGCACCAATACAAATTCCCAGTGCCACCCAAAAGAATTTTTTTGTAAAAGGTCCTACCTCGATGGGAAATAACATTGTCTCTGCAAACTATTTTGTAAGAACGATTGATGTCAATGGGTGCATTTCTCCGCTTTCTGATTCAGTAACCATTTCTTTCAAGCCATCACCAGTTATTTCACTGAGTGCCGTTTCTGGTAAGATTGTTTTTTGCGAAGGGGATTCTACAAGGCTGATTGTCAGTTCAAGGGCTACCGGGAATACCTATCAGTGGCGGCGAGACCTATCCTTTTTGACTGATCCTGATTCAATTTATATTGCAAAGACTACCGGATCTTATGGTGTCATCGTGACCAATTCCTTCTCTTGCGCTGTTTCATCAAACATCATTACGGTTGTTGCCAATAAATATCCAGTTCTGCCAGTAATCATCCCTGATGCAAATGCAGCAGAAATTCTTCCAAACGGAACAGTGAATATTTGTACAGGTTCCAATATCAATTTACGCACAGCCAATCTGGTGGGTGCAACATACCAGTGGTTTAGAAATGGAGTCGCCATGTTCCCCCCGGGCATTAACTCAGGCATCATTGTGAATGCTGCAGCAAATTACAAAGTGATTGTCTCTACCAATGGATGTCCTTCTTCTTCTATTGAAACACCCGTCGGATTGCTGCCGTTGCCAGTAGGTACAATGATTACACCCCCAACAAATTCAATTTGTGAAGGATACACCGTAAAATTGGATGCGACTGGTGCATTTGGATACCAATGGTATTTCAATAACACCAGGCTTGCTGGAGCTGTACAGTCTTCATACATTGCCAATGGGCCTGGGCTCTACAAAGTTGAGTTTTCGACCAATAAGGGGTGTAAGAAAATGAGTGATAATTTCGTAAACCTTGTTACAGTCAAAAAGCCAACAGTACTTTTCACCAATGACTTGTATTGTATCAATGTTGCCTCCAGTTTTACCAATAAATCAGAAACCTCCAACAGTGGTTCTGTGCGTTATTCCTGGAGATTTCAAAGTGGTAAAATTGATACCACTTTTAATGTTGCTCATGTTTTTCCTTCGTCAGGCAACTACCGTGTTTCTCTGACTGTAATACCCAGGGATTGTCCTCAATTGTCAGATTCAAGTGTAATGATTGTAAAGGTTGAGGCGCCTCCCAAAGGAATCAAGTATATCCCCATCAATGCTATGGCAGGTAAGTCTATAAGCCTTGTTGCCAGGCCAATTGGAGATACCTATCTCTGGAAACCTTCTACAGGGTTGAGCAGTGCATTCATAAGGCTTCCCATCCTGAATCCAACGACCGAACAGCTTTATACGGCGAATATTACCAATCGTGCCGGTTGTAGTTTCGTTGACTCTCAACTGGTGAGAATTTTTGATGAATCAGACATTTTTGTTGCAGGTGGTTTCACGCCCAACAGGGATGGTAAAAATGATAAAGTCTATCCCATTGCAGTGGGAGTATCAGTTTTTTATTCTTTCAAAATATTCAATCGTTGGGGAGTCCTGGTATTTGAATCCAATTCATTGGATCCAGACCTTGGTTGGGATGGAACATTAAAAGGGAAGGACCAACCGGCTGATACATATACTTGGGTGGTATATGGAATTGGACAAACAGGTAGGCCCATAAGTAAATCAGGGTCGGTGGTATTAATCAGATAGAATGAAGTTGATAAAACACAACATATCGCTTGTTTTCATTTTTCTTCTGGGGCTCTCTTCTGCAGCACAGGATGCACACTATTCCCAATACTTTAATGCGCCACTCTCACTGAATCCTGCTTTCACTGGATATTATGATGGGAAGCACCGGCTTGCCACCAATTTCAGAAACCAGTGGCTGGGGGCTGGCGATCCATTTACAACAGCAACAGTGAGTTTTGATACAAGAGCAATGGTAAACCAATTGGATAAAAGCATCCTTGGCGTAGGACTTGTGTTGATGGGCGACAGAACTGCAACAGGGTCATACAACAGTAATTATGCGAGCCTTTCTACAGCCTATCACCAGGCATTGGATGAGGAAGGTTTCCAGCACCTTGCTGTTGGTTTTCAGGGGAATTTAGGTGCAAGAATGCTGGACTACAACCGTATTTCATTTAACGATCAATTTGCAAGCAGGGGATTTGACCTTTCTCTATCCAACAACGAGAATTTCGTTACCAGGAGAGCCAACTATGTTGATTTCAATATTGGGCTGATGTACAACTACCTGAAAGACAGAACCAGGTTCTTTTTTGGTACTTCATACTATCACCTCAATCAACCCAAGATGAGTTTTTTGGGAAATGATGAATCCATTTTGCCAGCAAGAGCAACAGTGCATGCAGGTGCATCATTTTTGGTTGGTGCACAGGGAGAATTATTCTTGAGCGGTCAATTCATGAATCAGGCCGGAGTTAACAACACAACATTGGGTTTTGCTTACGGATACAGTCCTTATCAATCTGATGACAACAATGTATTTTACGCAGGGTTATTTTACAGAAACAAGGATGCTGTTTACCCCTATTTGGGATACTTGTTGAATGACATTCAGCTTGGATTGAGTTATGACATCAACACTTCTGGCATCCAAACCGGTAACAGAAGGAACAGGAGTTTTGAACTTTCCGTCATTTATCACTTCTTTGATCCCAACTCCACCAGAAGGGTGATGCCCTGGTATTGACAAGCCTTACCAGGCGATGCCATAGTCTTCGCCATGGTTGCTTGAGCCTCCCCAAAGACTTCCATGTTTCCAGTCAAATTTTATCGCATTGATAGGGCCTGATGTCCTTTCAGTAAAACTCAATGTGTAGCCCATTTTTTTCAAGGAAGTCCTGACAGATTCAGGTGTTTTATCCTGCAATAAAATACTGCCGGGTCTCGGTTTTCTGTCTTCAGTTTTTGTGCCACCTAAGGATAACCACAACTGGTTTGAATTGATGTTGGCGGCTTCTGAGGCCTGTTGAACGGTCATCCCAAATTCAACAACATTCAGGAAAAATTGAAGTAGATTCTGGTCTTGTGTATCTCCACCTTGAACCGCAAATGCGACAAATGGTTTGCCATCTTTCATGGCAAGGCTGGGTGTAAGTGTGACGCGTGGACGTTTACCAGGAGCAACCACGTTGAAAGGATTGAGGGTGGAGTCAATCACAAAACTTTGCATCCGCTGGCTCATTCCAACGCCGGTTTTTCCTGCAATGCAGGCTGGAATCCATCCTCCGCTGGGAGTAATCGAAACTACCCAGCCCTCAGCATCTGCTGCTTCCACAGAAGTAGTTCCCCTCCATAACCTGTCCTGATAATCCAGATCAGCCATGGCAATGGCACCTGAATCGTGTGCTGGCACAAAACTTCTTTTGCTGCTGTCAAATCCGGAGAAACCTCTTTTGGCCAACAGGCTGAGATAGGGGTTTGTTCTTCCCTCAAATGGATAGGGGTCTCCGGGGCCAATGTTGGGATCATTTTTATCAGGATTGATCTGC
>JBJOOI010000190.1:0-4594 GCA_046051375.1 Bacteroidota bacterium
GCCTTGATCTTGTTATTCCAAACAACAACAGCAGGAACTTTTATACCCCCTTCAAGCATGTCTTGTTTTCCTCCATTGAGTGTTCCATTGCTCTGCCCATGGGGGAGGGATCCGCCATTGTCTGAGGAGAAAACTATGATGGTATTGTTCAATTGTCCTGATGCTTCCAATGTTGCCATCAGTTTGCCAATCGAGGCATCAAGGTGTTCGACAAGGGCAATGTTTTTGGCCCTTGATTCAGTTGCATCAGGCTCACGTTGTTTTACTTTTTCAAGGAACTCTACTGGAGGTTGAATCGGAAAATGGGGAGCATTGTAGGCCAGGTACAAAAAGAAAGGTGATGTTGATTTGTTTTTTTCAACAACATAATCGATGGCCCAATCCGTAAATAAATCGGTTGCATGTCCTTTAGGATCTATCTCTTTTTCATTCTCTCTCATCCAGTTGATGCCATCGCGGCGGTGCGTATAATAATCGTCCATCATGTCTCCCAGGAATCCTTTGAAATGATCAAAACCTTTGCTGTTGGGGATGTTGGGCTTTTTAAATCCAAGGTGCCATTTGCCAATGATGGCAGTTTGATAGCCTGATTTTTTCAGCACAGCAGGCAAGAGGATGGCATCTTCTTTCAGGTAGCCCCAGGAATCTTTTTCCTGTTGCCTGATGACGCCCGGCACTCCCACTAAATCAGGGTATTTTCCAGTAAGCAGGGCCGCTCTGCTCGGAGAGCAAACAGTTGAATTGGCATAAAAGTTTTTCAAGAAAATTCCCTTTGATGCCAGTGCATCGATATGCGGAGTCCTGACATCCTTGCCACCGGTGAAAGACAGGTCTGCATAGCCCAAATCATCCGCAAGGATGAAAATGATGTTGGGTTTTGATGCAATGGTTGACTGTGCAACTGCATTGAATTGCGACAACATCATGAGCAGAAAAAACAGGAAGTATTTTGGCTTCATGCTTTAAATATAGCCAATTCTGTTTTTGTCAAGCCATCAGGATGGGTATTTGAAAACTGATTGTAGCCAGATGCCTAAAGGTTTTCCTTCACAAAATCAGCGCAGTATTGTTTGATCATCTCCCTTACTGTTCTGAACTGATCCATGATTTCTTCTTCTGTGCCTGTTGCTTTGGCGGGGTCAGGAAAATTGTAATGAAACATCTTTGCCCCAGTGGGGAAATAGGGGCAACGTTCTTTGGCATTGTCACAAACCGTGATCACAAAGTCCATGTCAATGTTTTGGTATTCTAGCACATTGTTGGACGTATTTTTTGAAATATCAATGCCATCTTCTTTCATGATGGCGATGGCCCTGGGGTTAACGCCATGGGTTTCAACGCCTGCAGAATAGACCATGGCCTTTCCTGCTGCAAAGGATTCAAGGTATCCGTGTGCCAGCTGGCTCCTGCAGCTGTTGCCTGTGCAGAGTACGAGTATTTTTTTCATCAGTTTGTTTTTAGCAGCAGCCACCACCGGGCATGCATTGTTTTGTTTCAATTGGTTTTTGTGCAAATACAGTGATGCTGAAGATACCGATTCCTCCTGCGCGAAAACTCGAAATCTCTTCCGCACTCAGGTGTTTGATCAGGATATCATCAGGAATATAAATGGGCTTTTCTTTTTGGATGATGATGTTTTCAAAACCATTGGCATTGATTAGCTCAAGATAAACCTGTTTTTGAATGGCTCCGGAAACACAACCTGCATACATTTCAGCAGTTTCTTTCAATGCATTGGGAAGGGCACCTACCAGAACCACATCTGAGATGCTGAAATGACCGCCTGGTTTCAATACCCTGTAAATTTCCTGAAACACAGCATGTTTGTTCGGAACAAGGTTCAGTACACAATTGCTCACTACAACATCAGCTACATTCGATGTGATGGGCATCTGTTCAATATCACCTTGCCTGAATTCCACATTGTTGAAGCCTCTGGCCTCAGCATTTTTTCTGGCTTTCTCAATCATGGCGCTGGTGAAATCAATGCCCATTACTTTTCCTGTGGCACCGGTTTCATGGCGTGCAATAAAACAATCATTTCCTGCGCCGCTGCCAAGATCAACTACGAGATCACCTTCCTTGATTCTGGCAAACTGTGTTGGCAGTCCGCATCCAAGTCCCAAATCGGCATCGGCATTGTAGCCCTCAAGTGTTGAGTAATCATCAGACATGATATTATAGACTTCTGTACTGCATCCGCCAGCACCGCAACAGGAAGACATGTTGGTCTCCTTGTCTTGCAGCGCAATTTCGCTGTATTTCTGTCTGACAATTTCTTTTAATTCTGCTTCGGTTTTCATTTTATAATTTTTAGAAGTGATGGATTCAGCAACATTTTAATGATGGCATGGCCGATTGTTCAAAGAGCTTGGTCAGCATATTTTTCGCTTTTTCCCATTCCGCTGCATCGATGCAATAGCAGACTGATGTGCCTTCAATTTCACCCTTGATCAATCCTGCCGCTTTCAACTCTTTCAGGTGCTGAGAAACAGTTGATTGGGAAAGCGGGAGTTCATCCACGATGTCACCACAAACACAGGCCTGTTTTTTAATCAGCATATTCAGGATCAAAACACGGGCAGGATGCGAAATGGCTTTCGCATATTTTGCAATGGTGTTTTCCTCTTCCGCAAAGGCATGATTTTTGCTTGCTCCCATATTAATCGCAATATTACGATTAATTAATGAATTTACCAAAAACCCCCTTTTTGCCGCGCCTCAGAGGATTCCCCCAATCCAGTTTTTGATGTCAACAGCATGTATAAATTTTGCTACCTTCAAGGTCATCTTCCAATCCCAATTTTAATACAACTCCATGCTCAGATCAACCGCATTTCTTGCCTTCCTGATGTTCATGACAAGCATTACTGTTGCCCAGACAAATGATCTTGCCATCATCAGGCAAAGGGTGATTGCAGAACTCTTTACCAATACAGTTGCCGACAATCAGGTAGAAACCATTGTTGCCAAAATGAAGGAGGATGGAAGCTTTCCGGGGATAGATTATGCTGACCTCAGCACGACTGCAGGCTTTCCACAACAGCGGCATATCGGTGATTTGCTTTACCTGGCCCGTGTTTACCAATCCAAAACTTCCAAACACTATCATTCAAAACAATTGCTGGAGACCATTGAAAAGGGCATGGAGTTTTGGGTAAAGAATGATTTTGTTGGAGACAACTGGCATGACAGCCAGATCACTGTTCCGACGATCCTCATCAACATGATGCTGGTAATGGGCAATGAGCTGCCAAAAGATTTGGTTGAAAGGATTCAACCCATTATTGGAAGGGCCAACATGAGTGCATCCGGAGCGCGTCCGAGTGGCGACAGGATTGTGATTGCAGGCATCCTTGCCAAGAACATGCTGTTCAGGGAAAATTTTTCGGAATTTGAAAAGGTGATTAAAATCATTGAAGGCGAGATCAAGTTTTCAACCGGAGAGAGAGGAATACAGCATGATTATAGTTTTCACCACCGTCCTGACAGGGTAAACAATACCACCTCTTATGGATATGGTAAATATGCAAATGCATTTGGCGAATGGCTGGTCTATGTAAACGGAACCAAGTACCAGTTTTCAAAAGAAAAGATCAACCAGCTGGTGGACTATTATATTGATGGCATCACCAAGCAATTGGTTTATGGGGTTTATGAGGATGTCAGTGTGAAGAACAGGGACATCACCAGCAAGAACAATTTTCAACCCCGTGGCATACTGGAAATTGAACGTTTGTTGGTGGGTACTGATTACCGCAAAGCGGAACTGGAAGAACTGATCCGCCTGAGAAAAGGAACCGCAAAACCCACAAAGTCTTTTGCGAAATTCTTCTGGCAGACAGAGCATTTTGTTTTCCAGCGTCCGAATTTTTATACCACGGTAAGGATGTTTTCCACCAGGAACGCGAACATGGAAATGCCCTACAATGGTCCAGGTAAGCCCACCCACCATCGGGCTGATGGAACCAATTATCTCGTGTTGAAAGGCAATGAATACCACAACATCTGGCCTGTCTATGATTGGCAAAAAATATCCGGCACCACGGTACTGCAGAAGCCTGCATTGCATGGTCCGGAGGATATTCAAAAGAAAGGATTGACAAGATTTGTAGGAGCAGTGACCGATGACCTGTATGGCGCTGTGGTATTTGATTTCAAGAGCCCGCATGATATGGTGGAGGCCAAGGGGGATGTTACCATCATGCAGGATGGCAACAAGGCCTTGCTTCCCAGTGGCAAACGGCTAGCTGAAAAAGTAAAATGGATTTACCATGACAAGATTGGATATGTTTTCCCAGAACCCGCAAAAGTCAATGTATCCAACCAAAACGAAACGGGCACCTGGGCTTCCATCACCGATCAAAAAAATATCAGCAAAGAATTGGTGACTGAACCGGTATTCAAACTCTGGTTTGACCATGGCGCGCGTCCAACAAAGGCAGGCTATCAATACATTGTTGTTCCAGATGTGGACCAGAACACGCTGATGGAGACCAGTCAAAACAACCGCTCCATCAAGATCTTGTCCAATACGGATACTGTTCAGGCTGTATTTCACAGAAAACTCAACATGGTTCAGGCCGCTTTTTAC
>JBJOOI010000191.1:0-4186 GCA_046051375.1 Bacteroidota bacterium
AAGTTCCGTGAGAAAGCGGATAAGTTCCACATCATGCAGGATGCAGCTTCCGGATCCTTTTATACATTGGAGGAGTATAGAATGGCCGCAGAAACTTTACAGAAAAACAAAGATGGCAAGCTGGTCATCCTTTACACTACCGATCCTGTACAGCAAGATGCGTACATCAAATCTGCCCAGGACCGGGGGTATAAAGTAGTCAAGATGGATACGCTAGTGGATGCATCCTTTATCGGTCAGATCGAATCAAAATGGGACAATGTCCAGTTCACTAGGGTAGACGCAGACATAACGGATAACCTTATCGATAAGCAGGAAGACAATAATTCTGTGCTTTCAGAAAAGGAAGTAGAGAAGCTAAAATCCTTGTTTGATTTCAAAGTTGATAATTTAACCATCAATGTTGAAGTCAAAGGATTGAGCGCCGATGCGCCACCTGTTGTTGCGACAAGGCCTGAGTTCATGAGGAGGATGAAGGACATGGCATCCATGAGTGGCCCGATGGGCAGCTTTTATGCCAACATGCCCGATGAAGTGTTGCTGACAGTCAATGGCAACAACAGCATTTTTACTGCAATTCTCGCAGATGAAAATGAGGAGATTCAAAACAAGCAGGTAAGGAATCTGGCTGATCTTGCATTGTTGTCTCAGGGAATGTTGAAAGGTGGAGAACTCACCGCATTTATCACCAGAAGTGTGGAGCTGATGAAGGCATAGTGTAGTACTATTCTTTTGTTTAATTGATCAGGACCGGCCAGTGCCGGTCCATTTTTTTCCAGCCGTATCAAAATCGATGACCTTCATCTGAAGTGTGGTAACCCCTCTGAAATGATTCTCTTCCAGCGTAAAAACAATGTCTAGCAACGAAATATCTTCCTGCATGCTGAAACGCTCTGCCATATTGAATCCTATGCCTGTGATCTGAAGATCACCCTGCGCCACTTCAAACCTTACGTGTTCATCTTTTACAATGCGGCTCCCTATGTTCTTTACATTTTGTAAACAGAAAACCGGTCGCATGTTGTCTGGACCAAACGGTTCCATTTGTTGTAAAATCCTGAAGAAGGAAGGTGTCAGGTCTTGCAATGCTACGATGGCATCAATGGTTATTTCCGGAACAAGCTGATCTTCGGTGAGGTGAGCAGATGCGACCTCCTCAAACCTTTGTTGAAAATGTTCCAATTGGTCAGGCATCAAAGTCATTCCTGCCGCAAAATAATGACCGCCAAAGCCCAGCAGCAAATCACTGCAATATTCAAGCCCATCATGAATGTTGAAACCCGGAATGCTTCTGGCACTTCCGGCAAGTACGTCTCCACTCTTGGTAATCACAATGGTAGGTCTGTAATATTTTTCGAGCAGCCTGCTGGCCACAATACCAATCACTCCTTTGTGCCAACCTGCATCAAAGACCACTGTGGACTTCTTTGATTGTAGTGATGGGTCGGAAAGCAGCATTTGAATGGCTTCCTCAGTGATTTGTGCATCAGCTTCTCTGCGTGAATTGTTATCAGTTTGCAGCACGGCCGCCAGCAATTTCGCCTGTTCGGGATCCTTTTCAATAAATAGGGCAACGGCTTTTTTGGCATCGTCCATTCTACCCGCTGCATTGATTCGGGGGCCAATCATGAAGGACAGGCTCCCAATGGTGATTTCTTTTCCAGATCCGCTCAATTCAATGAGCGCCTTTATTCCAGTGGATGGATTGGCATTTACTTGTTTGATACCATAATAGGCAAGAATCCTGTTTTCTCCAGTGATGGGAACAATGTCTGCCGCTATCGCAGTGGCAACCAATTCAAGATAGGGGAGGTAATCCTCTTCGTCCAATCCCAATTCGGCTGATAGTCCCTGAATCAATTTGAAACCCACACCGCATCCACAGAGTTCTTTGTAGGGGTAAGGACAATCCTGCTGCTTTGCATTCAGGATGGCTATGGCGGGAGGAAGCTCAGCTCCCGGCAGGTGGTGGTCGCATACAATGGTATCGATGCCCCGGGACTTTGCCTCTGCTATCAATGCCACTGATTTGATGCCACAGTCCAGGGTAATCAGTAGTGAGAAATCATTTTCAGCTGCATAGGCAATACCTTGGCTGGAGAGTCCGTATCCCTCGCGGTATCTATTGGGAATATAGTACTCAAGTTGCTCCTTATCATAAATTTTGGTAAGAAAATCATACACGATGGCTACAGATGTAGTGCCATCAACATCATAGTCTCCATACACAAGGATCTTCTCCTGTTGTGCAATGGCATCAACAATTCTTCCAACAGCGAGTTGCATGTCCTTCATTAAAAAAGGATCATGCAAGGATGTTAGGGACGGTCTGAAAAATGATTTAGCCTTTTTGTAATCATCAATCCCCCTTTGGGCAAGAATGCCGCAAAGTATTGAATGAATTTTTAGTTCACTCCTCAGCGCTTCTGTTGCCTGAACAGGCAGGTTGATTGTTCTCCATCGCTTTGGGAATGCACACATCTTAATTTTTTCTTTCTGTTGTGAATGTTACCAACGCTGAAAGGGCATCCCTTGTCTCGGACGCAGGAAAACTTTCAAGCACATCGAGGGCTGCTTTTTTATAGGATGCCATCATTTCTTCAGCATATTGGATGCCCCCCGCCTTTTTTACCTCGTTGATCACGAGCTGTACGCTGGATTTGTCCTTGTTTTTATTTTTGATGATATAGATCAGCTTTCGCCTGGTTTCTGCAGAAACTGTTCTCAGGGTATAGATGAGTGGCAGGGTCAATTTCTTTTCTCTGATATCATTTCCTGTCGGTTTTCCTACATCTGCTGAGCCGTAGTCAAAAAGATCATCCTTGATCTGGAAGGCAATTCCGGTATTTTCACCATAAAGGCGCAATTTTTCGGTCATATCCTCATCCAGGCTGGCGGAATATGCCCCTGCTGCACAGGCTGATGCCACCAAAGAGGCCGTTTTATTTCTAATGATGGAGAAATAATCCTCCTCTGTAATATTGAACAGCCTGGATTTCTCCAATTGTAACAACTCGCCCTCACTCATTCTTTTTACAGCCTCGGAAAGGATTTCCAGCACCTTAAAATCCTTGTTTTCAAGGGATAGCAACAAGCCTTTCGCCAAAAGGTAGTCGCCTACCAATACCGAAGCCTTGTTTTTCCATAGCGCAGAGATTGAAAAAAAACCCCTTCTTTCCGATGCCTCATCCACAACATCATCGTGAACAAGGCTGGCTGTATGCAATAATTCTACCAAAGATGCTGCCCGGTAAGTAACAGGTGTGATCTCTCCGCATAGCTTTGCAGATAGCAAAACTAACATGGGTCTGAGCTGTTTTCCCTTGGTTTTGACAACATATTTCAATATCCTGTCCAACAAGGGGACATTGCTTTTTACGGCATCTTTGAAAAGTGATTCAAACTTTTTAAGCTCAACGGCTATAATTTCTTGTGACTTTATCATCCCTGAACTGCGAACTTACGCATTATTTTACTCGCATGCGGTTAGTTTTCGTTCATGCAGTTCGGTAAAATTCTCACATTTTAAAATAAGGAGTTAGCATTTTTTCATATTTAACAATTAAAAAACAGCGGTATTTATTTGAATATTAAAACTTTACCTCTACATTTGTATAGCATGGCATGTCCGTGTCAAAAATCTCTAAACTAACAAACACAGCTATGGCAAGTAAAAAGTATGCTTTTATCCTTGGTCTTTTGGCCCTGGTGATGACTACCCAGGCACAAATGTCTGCAACGGGTGGTTCTGATTGGAAGGATTCTTCATTGATTCCTCCTTCAAGAATGGCTCAACACAATGAGTTCCTGAACAACCAGTACATTTTCCCTGCAAAACCCCGCAGTCAGTGGGAAGTAGGTTTGAAGCTTGGATCACCAAGTATCGGCGGTGATGTAAATTCACTGGCTCCTAATTTTGGTTACGGATTACATGTCAGAAAATCAATTGGTTATATTGTTTCACTGAGAGCAGAATTTTTCAGTGGTACAGCTACTGGACTTAGTTGGAAACAATCTGAAAACTATATGCAAAATCCTGCGTGGAGAAACAATGGATACAGGGGACACCAAAGGACTTATGGTGGTGTAAACAACACTGTGGGCCTCATCCCAGCTGCTGATAAGGTTTTCTACAACTACAAAACCAAGTTGAATGATCTTAGTTTCCAAACCCTTTTCAACCTTT
>JBJOOI010000192.1:0-4167 GCA_046051375.1 Bacteroidota bacterium
CAGTTCAAAGCAATATTCGAACCGAAATTGAAAGGAAGAATTCAGACCGAGTATGTGTACCAACACCTTGATGCACATCTTGAGGGATACCAGAGAAGGGAAGATCGTGCAAAACCCTGGGGAACCGCCCATGCCGTACTGTGTGCTGCTGATGTCATCAATGAACCTTTTGCCGTCATCAATGCAGATGATTTTTATGGTCAGGATGCATTTGTGAAAGCATACAATTTTCTGACTGGTGCTTGCAATGAAAAACATTACTCCATCATTGGGTATCATTTGAAGCAAACACTGTCCGAACATGGCACAGTCAACAGAGGTGTCTGTACCGTCAATGAAATGGGTGACCTCATTGGGGTGACAGAACGTTTGAACATCTCAAGAAAAGAGGGGACTGTGGGTTGTGATGATGGCCTTGAGCCCGTTGAGTTGAGTGAGGATACCATTGTTTCAATGAATTTCTGGTGCTTCAGTCCCTCTGTATTTGATTACTCTTCAAAGCTGTTTCAAGCATTTCTTGCAGAAAGAGGACAGGAGGAAAAGTCAGAATTTTTCATTCCCATTGTGGCCGATCAGTTCATCCGCGATGGAGAGGGCAGAGTAGAGGTTATCCCAACCAGCGCCATTTGGTTTGGGGTAACGTATAAAAATGATGCTCCTGCAGTAAAAGAAGGCATTGACAAATTGCTGGCAGCGGGTGAATATCCCAGCGGCCTTTGGCACTGAAAATGGATTGATTAACCCAGGACTACTTTTACCATATAAACATGGTCCTGCACTTTCTTCACCTGTTGGGACCTGTTGATTCCTTTGATGGATGAAGTATTGCGGAGTTTGATGTTGATATCCTTGTCCGCATCTTTCAATGTTTCAACCAATTGGAAAATATTCTTTGATTTGGTTGCAAACACAA
This sequence comes from Bacteroidota bacterium, assembly GCA_046051375.1. Classification (GTDB taxonomy): domain Bacteria; phylum Bacteroidota; class Bacteroidia; order Chitinophagales; family Chitinophagaceae; genus Pollutibacter. The sequence goes on from JBJOOI010000192.1 coordinate 914, forward strand.
CCCCATTGGCAGAGGCCTGACGTGCGTTCAAAATGCCAATCACTTCTCCATTTTTGTTGAATACAGGTCCACCGCTGTTTCCAGGATTGGCAGTGATGGTGATTTGGCAGGACATGGTATCTCCCTCCAGACCTGTTCTCGCACTCAGGTAACCTTCATTGTAGACAATTTCATCTTTAGGGTATCCAAGGGTATAAACCGCCTCTGACAAATCGGTTTGATTTCGGGTGAAGCCATAAGGCAATTGCTTTGGAGATTCAAAATCCTGGTCATTGATCTTGATCAGGGCAATATCTGAGTTGGCATCCTGATGAACGATTTCTGCCAGGAAATCTTCACCATCAATGCTTTGTACGTAAATCTTTTTTGCACCTTTCAGCACGTGCGCACTGGTAACCAGGTAACCTTTGGGGTCAATCATAAAGCTGGTGCCTCCAAATTTAACATCTGAACCAGGAGCAATCTTGGTTTTGAATTTATTGAATTCAGCCCTTTGGTTGCTGGACTGCTTTTCCAGGTTGCTTACCTTCCTTCTTAACTCCTCAATATCCCGGAAAGGAGTTTTAGGAGTGAAAACAGTCATCATGCCGCTGATGAACAATGCGGTAATTCCCGCGATTGACGCGGCAACTGCTACCACCCTGCGGTATTTGTTCCACATGTTGATGATGCGGGTACCGGTTGTCAGCTGAAGTTCTTTGATTTCTCCGGATTCCTGCAGGGTATGGTGAGTGTCGTAGAGGTTGGATTTAAACCTTCTGATTTCGCCGTAACGCCCCATTTGTTCCAGGAAATAATGGTATTCTACTACAGTTTGATCCAATTCGGGGTTGTTCTTCCTCATTTCCTCAAATGCGTACTTCTCTTCAGGGCCCATTTCCCCTGTAAGATATCTTTCCACCACTTCAGTCAATTCGAATTGTTCCATATTATATATGTACTTAAGCTTTTTTATATTGGGCAAAGAAGAGCTTTTTCAGCCTGACCAGGCATTTGTATTTCTGGTTCTTTGCATTGTCTGCATTGGTGTATCCAAAAAAACCTGCAATTTCCAGCATGTTTTTCTTGTGTACATAAAAGGCTTCTATGAGGCTTTTACAGGGCTCCCCAATTTTTCCCATGGCTGTTCGCATGGTCTGGTACTGGAGGTTCAGCTTGTCATGCTCCTCTATATCATCTTCCACCTGCACAATCCTGTCAAAATTTTCAACCTGGGTCTCAATCCGCCTTGAATGTTGTAGCTTTTTGAGCCACAGTCTTCTGCATACAGAATAGAGGTAGGTGCGGATCTGACAGGTGAGTTCAAATTCAGGCAACCTTGCTTTTTCATAGAGCACCATCATGGCTTCCTGAAAGATATCCCTCGCATCATCCTCATTACCATTGTTGTTGATGACAAATTGTTGAATCAGGCTGTAGTTTTCTTTGTAAACAGCCTCAATCGCAGCCTTGTCATTGTTGCCAATGGCCTTAAAAATCCCCAATTCTTGTTCTGTAATAGCCACAATAATCTTTTTTTAATACCTGGAAGGCCTATTTGTAACCCACAAAAGAACAAAAAAAAATCTTTTAAATTTCGGGTTACTTTCTTTTACTTCGCGTATTAATTCACAGTTATTCAATTTTAACATTCAAAAACCCAAAAGAATGAAAAAGTTTTTCGCAATCTTGGCTATCGTAGCTCTCGCATCATGTGGTGGTTCTTCTGAAGCTCCAGCTGCTGACACAACTGCTGTTGCTGTTGACACAACTGCTGTTGCTGTTGACACAACTGCTGTTGATACAGCTGCAGCTGCTGCTGTTGACACTACTGCTGCTGCCAAGTAATCTTTTTTTCATATGGCAAGCAATCGTTGAAGTCGTCCCGTTTCTACGGGATGACTTTTTTATTTTATTGATTATCAGCTCTTTGTCTTGTTTGCTCCCCTTTCTCGCTGAATAAGTTTACCTTTGCAAAAAGTATTTAATATGAGTTTTGAAGCGTTAGGCATTGAAGAGTCGTTATTGCAAGGTATTCATGCCCTCGGGTTCACAGAACCCACCCCCATTCAGGAAAAAGCTATTCCCATTCTATTAAGCGGTACAAAGGATTTCGTCGGGCTGGCCCAAACGGGTACCGGTAAGACTGCAGCCTTTGGACTTCCCCTTCTGCAGCTGGTAGACAGTGAGGCAAGGCACCCCCAGGCTTTGGTAGTTTGCCCAACCCGTGAACTGTGCATGCAAATCACCAAAGACATCGCAAAGTTCTCCCTTCATAAAAAAGCCATCAAATCTGTCGCAGTTTACGGTGGTGCATCTATTGGCGAGCAAATCAGGGACCTCAAAAGAGGGGTACAGATTGTGGTTGCTACTCCCGGTCGATTGATTGATCTCATAGAGAGAAAGGCCATCAACCTGGAAAACATCCACTATATAGTATTGGATGAGGCGGATGAAATGTTGAACATGGGTTTCAGGGAGGACATTGAGTTTATCCTTGGAAATACCCCCAACAGAAACAGCATCTGGTTGTTCAGTGCTACCATGCCTTCAGAAGTAAAGCAGGTAAGCAAGCGCTTCATGACCACTCCTGCTGAAGTGACCATTGGCAAGGCCAATTCATCAAATGTGAACATTGACCATCAGTATTACATCACTTCTGGTGTTAACAGGTACCATACACTGAAAAGAATCATCGATTTCAATCCTGGTATTTATGGTATTATTTTCACCCGTACCAAGGCGGATGCACAAAGCATTACAGAATCACTGATCAGGGAAGGGTATGACATTGAAGCCCTTCACGGGGATCTTACGCAGGCCCAGAGAGACAAGGTGATGGCAAGGTTCAGAGAGAAAAGCCTTCAGTTGCTGATTGCCACTGATGTAGCAGCCCGTGGTATTGACGTGCAGGGCATTACCCATGTAATCAATTATGAGCTTCCTGATGATCCGGAAGTATATACCCATAGAAGTGGTAGAACAGGTCGTGCAGGCAACAGTGGAATTTGTATTTCTGTCATCAGTCAGCGCGAAGCTTACAGGTTGCGCCAGATTGAGAAATTGTTGAACAACCGCTTCCATAAGCTGGACATCCCTTCCGGAAAAGACGTTTGCAGAAAGCAGTTTTTCCATTTTATTGATAAAATGTTGAAAGCTGACATCAGCCACGGCGAATACGAAACCTATATTCCTTTGCTCCGCGAGAAATTCGTGGACATGGAGAAGGAAGAAATCCTTACCAGGGTTGCTGCGCTGGAATTTGACAGGTTCCT
>JBJOOI010000193.1:0-4146 GCA_046051375.1 Bacteroidota bacterium
GCTCCTTGGTTATCCAAGGAGCTTTTTTTATTTGAGGATTGGAGTCGGATATACATGAATGAATGATGATAAGGCCTCCTTTTTTCTAAAATGATTTTTATGTTAAATCAGATTAGGTATTAAATAATTTTAATAAAAGCATTTATTTATTTTAATTATCTTTCACAAAGATTTAACAACCCTTAATTAAACCAAAACCAAATGCATTCAATCGCAATGACATTCGTCAGGGCAGTCCCTTTCTATTGTTTGGTCTAACAAACAGATGCTCCAGCAAACCAATCAACCGTTTTAACAAACCAAAACTTTCGTTCATCAAAATGAAAAAAACATTTGTTTTTCTCAGCCTCCTTCTGATTTCCAGCCTGGCAATGGCCCAGGTACAAATCAAGGGAATTGTAAAAGGGGACAATGGGAAACCCCTAGAAGAAGCAAGTATTGTAGATGTAAAATCCAAGAAAGGGACATTTACCAATTCCTCCGGGATGTTTACGGTCAATGTAGCAGCTTTGCCAGCCAGCCTGGAAGTCACTTTCACGGGCTACCAGCGAAAGACCATCACCGTAAATACCACCAATATTACAGAGGTAAGCCTGGTTTCAAAAAACACAGAGTTGGGTGAGGTCATTGTTGTTGGATTTGGAACCCAGAAAAAGGCCTCGCAAACAGGCGCCATCGTTTCAGTGAGCCAGGCTGATTTGAAGAATACGCCAACTGCCAACGTTGTCAATGCGCTTGCAGGCCGTCTTCCGGGGTTGATTACCCAACAACGATCTGGCTTGCCAGGGGGTGATGCCTCGTTGTTGCTGATCAGGGGATATGGTACCTTCAATACTGCTGGTCAAACACCATTGATTCTTGTAGATGGTGTGGAAAGAAGGTTCAATGAGGTGGATTTCAATGAGGTGGATAATATTTCCATCCTGAAAGATGCATCTGCAACAGCTGTTTTTGGAGTGAGGGGTGCAAACGGTGTAATCATCATCACCACAAAGCGTGGAATTGTAAGCGCCCCGAAAGTTACAGTTTCCGTAGACCGTACCATGCAAAGGCCTACAAGGCTTCCAAAATACCTCCAGTCCTACGATTATGCAACGTTGTTCAACGAGGCATATTTGAACGATGGGGGCGATCCCAATTTCATGCCTTATGATGCTACTGCACTTCAAAAATACAAAGACGGGTCTGACCCCTATTTGTTTCCTGATGTCAACTGGTATGATACCTTGTTGAGGCCATCTGCACCGCAGTTACAGGCCAACATAACGGTGAGGGGTGGAACTTCACAGCTGAAGTATTTCCTTACCGGAACCTTTCTTGATCAGGAAGGATTATTGAGGCCCGAATTGACCAAATTTGCTGGCTATAACACCAATACAAAGTACCAGCGTTTCAATTTCAGGAGCAATATAGATTATTCACTGACCAAGAACACGGTATTCTCCATGTCCCTTTCTGCAAAGCATGCCAAACAGGTGGTGCCTTTTGATGGATTGGATTTTGGTAGTGGTGCAACCAGTTTGCTCTGGTGGAACATGGCAAGGTGGGCACCCAACCATGCCCCTGTGTACAATCCCAACGGAAGCCTTGGCGCATTCTATGGAAATTCCAACCTTGTAGGTGATATCGCAAGAAGAGGATTTACCAATAATTTCCGTACTGATATTGAGGCCAACATGGACCTGAAGCAAAAGTTGGACATGATTACACCAGGTCTTTCATTTCGCACCAAGTTTGTGTATGATACTTATTTTGAATATGCCGAGAGAAGGTCAAAGTCTTATCAGGCTTTTGATTATTCACTCAACGCAGCCGGCCGTCCGGTATATACTGCCAGGGGAGCTGAAAGTGCATTGGGCTTTACATGGGTGAGCACTTTCTCTACCAAGCATACGTATGTTGAAAGTGCATTTGATTATAAAAGGGCTTTTGCAGGCAAGCATGAGTTTACTGGGCTGGCCTTGTTTTTTGCAGACAGATCAAGAAGCGGTAGCAGCTTCCCATTCTCCAAACTGGGTTATGCAGGCCGTTCAACCTATGCCTATAAAGGAAAATACCTGGCAGAAGCCAACATAGGATACAATGGAACTGAGAATTTTGCCAAGGGAAGGCGGATGGGATTCTTCCCTGCCTTCTCAGCAGGATGGCTGATTACCGAAGAGGCTTGGATGGAAAAGAAAGCACCCTGGATCAGTTATCTCAAACTCAGGTTGTCCAGTGGTAAAGTAGGTAACGCGAATATTGGCGGACGCCGTTATCTCTATCTCCCCGATACCTGGGGAGCCGCCACTGGTTACAATTTTGGTTCAGGCGCTGCCAATGCCCTCGGTGGTTCTTTCGAGTTGAACCTGGGTAATCCAAATGTAACCTGGGAAACAGCATGGAAACACAATATTGGACTTGAGTCGATGTTTTTCAACAAGTCCCTGAGTGTAAACTTTGATGTCTTCTACGACAAGAGGGACAATATCCTCCTGATCAGGCAAGATGTACCTACATTGATTGGTCAAGCCAATACACCTCCAGTTAATGTTGGAAAGATGGAGAACAAGGGGTATGAGTTGGAAGTGAAATACAACAAACGGCTGTCCAAAGATTTTGCCTTTGACATTGGAGGCAATTACAACTATGCCCGGAATAAAATCCTATACCAAACAGAACCCACAAGGCCATACCCCTGGATGGAAAGGACTGGCAAGCGCTTCGGTGAAAAGTTTGGTTATATCGCAGAAGGGTTCTTCAATTCAAAAGAGGAAATCAGCAAATGGGCAGACCAATCCATTTTTGGGGTGATTGTTCCCGGCGATATCAAATACAAGGATTTGAACGGGGATGGTAAGATTGATCAATATGATCAGGGCAATATCGGCAACCCGGATCTTCCCGAAATTACATATGCCATCACCAATGGAATTTCATACAAGAACTTTGATCTCGATGTCATGTTCCAGGGTGTAACCAACACCAGTCTTCTTGTCTCTTCACAAGGCGGATGGGAGTTTTACAACAGTGCCAAGGTGGCCAATCACCACATGGGTCGCTGGACACCAGCAACAGCCGCTACAGCAACTTATCCGAGGTTGACACAATCTTCATCAACTGCCAAGAACAATTTCCAGAACTCAACTTTCTGGGTAAGGGATGCTTCTTATATCAGGTTGAAGAATGTTGCCTTGAGCTATAATTTCTCAAAAACAATTGTTCAGCGTTTAGGGGTTGATGCATTGCGTTTGTCGCTTACTGCTGCCAATATTTACACATGGTCATCTTTCAAATGGTTTGACCCTGAAATAAGGACATCTGCTGGTAATGTGTATCCTCAATTGCAGACATACAATTTCACCATTTATACAACCTTCTAAACACTACAATCAAAATGAAATACATATTTAATTTTAAAAAAGTGTTTATTGGCTTGATGGCTATCATCTTGCTTAATGCATCATGTAAGAAAGATTTTCTGGCTCCAGACTTTTCTGTATCCTCAGCGTTTACACAGGATGCCGTTTTTAAAACCTGGGTTGAGGCTGAAAAAGTCCTTGGCGCAGCATACGGATACCTGCAAAACTACAGCGGATTCAATATTCGAGTAGGGTCTAACCGGTCCGGAACTTCATACCTTGCTGCCTATAGTGATGAGGCAACCAACAGTTATATATGGACGGGTAGCTGGAATGTAACCAATGGCACATTCAACCAGTATTACAATCCTGATGATGTCTGGAATGTTTCCTATCAGGGAATTCGCCGTTGCAATATGTACCTGGAAAATATAGACAAGGTTACGGATATTGATGCGGCAACAATTTTAAGGACCAAGATGGAGGCCAGAGGTCTTCGCGCTTTTTACTATTTTGAATTGTTCAAAAGATATGGCGGGGTTCCATTGGTTACCAAAGTAATGAGTACAGCAGGGGTATTGTCGGGCAATACCGATGAGTACAATCAGCCAAGGAAAACGGTGGATGAAACAGTGCAGTTCATCAAAAATGAGTTGGATACGGTTACAGCATACCTGCCACCTCCAACGCCTGGAAGTGCAGCTACCGTTGGACGGATGAACCGGGCCATCAGTGTTGCGTTGAAAGGAAGACTCTTGCTCTATTACGCAAGTCCATTGCACAATCCTGCAAAGATCAATGCGAG
>JBJOOI010000194.1:0-4401 GCA_046051375.1 Bacteroidota bacterium
AAAAGAAGAACTCCTCAGTGATATTGTCATCAAATTCGCAGGGGACAGTGGAGACGGAATGCAGCTCACCGGAAGCCAATTCACCAACAATACTGCCCTTATGGGCATCGACCTGGCCACTTTCCCGGACTTTCCGGCTGAAATCCGTGCGCCACAGGGTACCATTCCTGGTGTGAGCGGCTACCAGCTTCGTTTTTCAAGCGATGCCATCTATACCCCTGGTGATCTTTGTGATGTACTGGTGGCCATGAATGCAGCTGCATTGAAGACCAATCTGAAGGCCATCAAGAAAGGAGGAAAAATCATTGCCAATGTGGATGGTTTTGATTCAAAAAATCTTCGCCTGGCCAATTACCCGGATGGTGTGAACCCGATTGAGGACGGATCCCTCGAAGGTTTTGAATTGATCAAGATGGATGTGACCAAAATGACCCGTGAGGCATTGAAAGACATCACCCTGGGCACCAAGGAAAAAGACAGGGCCAAGAACATGTTCGTGCTGGGATTCCTTTACTGGATGTACAGCCGTGACATGGACAGCACCCTGAAATTCCTGAACGAAAAATTTGGCAAAAAAGACGATATCCTCAATGCCAACCTCAAGGCCTTGCAGGCAGGATACAATTATGGCGATACCACAGAAACATTCACCACAAGATACAAGGTTGAAAAGGCCAAGATGAAGCCTGGAACCTACCGGTCCATCATGGGCAACCAAGGGGTTTCATTGGGATTGGTGGCGGCATCACAGAAAAGTGGTTTGCCGATTTTTCTCGGCACCTACCCCATCACGCCCGCCTCAGACATCCTGCACGACCTGAGCAAGATGAAGAATTTTGGTGTAAAAACATTCCAGGCCGAAGACGAGATTGCGGGTATTTCTGCAGCCATTGGCGCCAGCTACGGCGGTGCATTGGCTGTCACCACCACATCTGGCCCGGGTATTGCTCTGAAGGGCGAAGCAATGGGCCTGGCCGTGATGCTTGAAATTCCCCTGCTGATCATCGATGTGCAAAGGGGCGGACCCTCAACAGGGCTTCCCACCAAAACAGAACAAAGTGATCTCTTGCAAGCATACTATGGCAGAAATGGAGAGTGCCCGATGCCAGTGATTGCAGCTTCTACTCCCAGCGATTGTTTCAGTGCCGTATATGAAGCCGTCAGGATTTCACTGGAACACATGACGCCAGTGATGTTCCTTAGCGATGGTTATATCGCCAATGGTGCAGAACCATGGATGTTTCCACAAGCTGAAGACCTACCTGCCATCACCGTCAAATTCAAAACTGCGTTGGATGAAGGAGAGGAAAGGTTTCAGCCCTACAAACGCGACGAAAAACTGGTAAGGCCATGGGCACTTCCTGGTACAAAAGGACTGGAACACAGGATTGGCGGATTGGAAAAACAAGACATTACCGGAAACGTGAGCTATGATCCTGACAACCATGAACACATGGTGAAGACCAGGCAGGCAAAGGTGGACATGATTGCGAATTATATTCCAGAGCAAAAAATTGACAGTGGAGCTGCATCCGGAAAGGTATTGGTAATCGGATGGGGAAGCACCTATGGCTCCATCAAAAGTGCCGTACAGGAACTGTTGCTGGAAGGCCAGGCCGTTTCACATGCGCATATCCGGTACATGCGTCCCTTCCCCAAGAACCTCGGAGAAATCATCAAACAGTTTGATACTGTCATTGTACCAGAAATCAACAATGGTCAGCTGATCAAAATCCTGCGGGATGTATATCTTGTTGATGCCAAACCTTACAACAAAATCAAAGGCACGCCGATAACAAAAGGTGAATTGGTGGCGGAGATCAGGAAGTATTTGTAGGTTTTAGAGTTGTGTGCTGCCCAACATTACTGCTTTTTGAAACAGTAAAATCTCCGTATTTAAGGGTGTTTTTCACATGGCTACAAAATGTGTTGGACTGATCTTTGTTTGAGAAGACATTGATCATTGATTCAACCATCATGGAAATTATCACAAAAGAATTGATTAGAAATTTCGTTCATGAACATCCGATTGAGTACCGTTCTTCTCACAGAAGATTATGTTTACCCATCATCAATCGGATCTACAGAAAAATGAAAACCGGAATCAGGTTTACTGAAATAAAAATTGACAAAGCATTGATTTGCGATGGTCACCACCGGTACATTGCCTCCTTGCTGTCAAAAACTATTCTTCCGACAATACAGACATTGCGCACAACAGCATCAATTGAGATTGATTGGGCACTGGTTGAATTTGATGAAAATGATTGGGATACAAAAACAAAAATCAACCTACTTAACCAACAAGATGCATTATACAACAATATTTCGCTTGATCGATTGCTGGAAATATTGAAATAAGCTATAGTTTTATGATGTTATGTTGATTTTTTTAGACATTGATGGAGTACTGGTTCCAGCCAAAAGCTGGAAAAGCCCTGAGATGCTTGATGATGGATTTCCTGCATTCAGTGAAGATGCAACCAAGGCACTTAGGCAATTGATTTCCAACGATGTCACCGTTTTGCTAACAACATCCCATAAATCAAATTTTACCATTCAGGAATGGAAGTCCATATTCAAAAAACGCGGAATTGAAATTCCTCGTTTAAGGACACTTCCTGAAAACAAAACAATGATCAGCCGCAAGGATGAACTCGTAAGATGGTTCAACCAACATCCTAATGAAGAGGATTTCCTTATCATTGATGATGACTCTTCTTTAAATGACTTGCCATCGAATTTGAAAAAATATTTGATTCAACCAAGTCCATTGATTGGCTTCAACGAAAAGCATTTGAGAGCATTTAATTTTATGATAACTACAAAATAAAAACTTCTCTTTCCGAAGATTTAGTAATTTCTAGTTGGCGGAAATGGGCAAACACGTCAACCCACTCAACCCCTTAAACCACTTCAACCCTATAAAATCCTCTCCACGATCTTTCCTGTAGCCTTCTCTTTTAGGATTAGTTTTTTGGTGCCGTAGTGTGTCATCTCTTCTTTTACGAGATAATGATCTGCATCGAACTCAACAAGGGTTCCTTGCTTGGTCTGCCCTTCAAGCCCTCGCCAGTCGGCCAGTTGAACGGGTTCCCAGATTTTTGATTTGGCACTTTTATAGGCGGCATCCAGGACTGCATTGACGATGTATCCATCGTAGAAAGTTTCTTTGGGTGCTTTGCCTTTTTCATAGGCATCAAACATGTCAAAGAACATGTGGTTGTATCCCAGTTCATTCAACTCATCCCCCACTGGAAACAACCAACCTGTATTGGTTTCCGCCTTTTCAGCAACATAGTCAGCGCCTTTTCCAGTGGTGAACATGTCAAACCCTGTGCGCAAAAATCCATTGGTCCAGATGGTTCCTTCGGTTCCCATCACCTCGTCACGCAAATCCAATCCACCCCTGAAGGTCCAGCTCACTTCAAACTGACCAATAGCACCATTCTCATATTTTACCAAGCCGATGGCATGATCCTCAGCATCAATTGGCTTTACCTGTGTATCTGCCCAACACATCACTTCAACGGGCCTGATGTCCTTGCCGATATAACTTCTCGCAATTTCTACACAATGGCAACCGAGGTCCAGCATGCAACCGCCGCCTGCCTGCTCCAGGTCCCAGAACCAATCGCTGTGCGGGCCAGGATGGGCCTCGCGGGATTTTGCCCAGAGTATTCTTCCAAGCGCCCCACTTTGGACACTAGCGTGGGCCTTGAGAAATTTTGGAGTGTATACAAGGTCTTCCAAATAACCATTGAAAATACCTGCTGCCTCAACGGCTTCCAGCATGCGTTTGGCCTCGGCAGCATTGCGGCCAAGGGGCTTGGTAGAGATCACTGCTTTTTTATGCTTGATGCAAAGCATCACTGCTTCTTCATGCAGGTTGTTGGGCAATGAGATGCACACCATGTCTACATTGGGATGGGCAATCGCCTCTTCCATTACTGTCGTATAATGTTCGCACTGATAATCTTCTGCAAACTTTTTTGCCTGTTCTTCCCTTCGGGAATAGATTGAAACGATCTTGTCGCGGCTTCTCAATCCTTGAATGGAGTCAGCATAAAATCTTCCGATGAATCCTGAGCCGAGCATTGCGAGTTTTACCATTTTTTATGGTTTAGGTGTAGAAGTGTAGAGGTTTAGAGGTGTGGAGGTGTAGAGGTTTAGGGGGTTGGAGCTGATTTCTTGTCCTTGAAAAACAAGACCAGAAAAACAAGGCTTGCCGCTGCTATCCCTGCTGGAACGAGCCAAACCTGGAGCCAGTCTGTAACACTTCCTGTTGTGTACTGATCCTTCACCTTTCCTGAAACGATGGAACCGATATACATCCCAATACCATAGGTGGCAAGGCTGATCAATGCCTGCGCCTGAGACTTGATTTTTTCGCCGGCTTTC
>JBJOOI010000195.1:0-4090 GCA_046051375.1 Bacteroidota bacterium
AACAACAATACAAGGCTCAAGTTGAAATTGGGTGCTGATGCAGGTTTCGACTCCATTGGTGATTATGCACAGGCGGAGCGGCTTTCTGCCTTATTGAATGCCCTCGATGCAGAAGATAAACTTTCCAAAACAATCATCTACAACCTCAATCCTGCAGACAATGCATTGTTCGCTACCATGTGTGGCAATTTTAATGATGGCTCTACAAAAGGAAAAGTGCAATATGGTCCGGCCTGGTGGTTCCTTGACCAGAAGAATGGCATGGAACAACACCTGGATATTCTCTCTGATGTATGCCTGCTCTCAACCTTTGTTGGCATGATCACGGATAGCAGAAGTCTATTGTCTTTTTCACGCCACGAATATTTTCGCAGAATCCTTTGCAACATGATGGCCAATGACATCATCAACGGCATCATTCCCAATGATGAACAATGGATGGGAGAGCTCTTGAAGAAGATCTGTTATGAAAATGCAAAGGAGTATTTCAATATTTGAGTCAACCCCTCAAATGAAAAGCCTTTGGTTGTGTGAATGCCCTGATGCCTGCATGGGAGAGCGTTGCCCCAAATCCTGAATGTTTCCTACCACTCCAGGGGAGCGCTGCACTAACCTTGTCGCAGCAGTTCCAGTAACCAGTACCGGTATTTGTAGCGGCAAGTATGTTTTCGGCCCTTTCCCTGCTTGCACTGTAAACGGCAGCGGTCAATCCATAGGATGTATCGTTCATCAGTTGAATGGCTTCTTCATCGTTGCTTACTTTCATGATGCCGATGATGGGGCCGAAAGATTCCTCCTGCATCATCAGCATGCTGTGATCGACATTTGTCAATACAGTGGGCTCAAAGAAACATCCATCCCCTTCAATTCTTTTTCCTCCGGTCAGTAAAGTGGCTCCTTTGGCAATGGCATCTGCAACCTGATTTTCCAGGAATTCAAGCTGTGATGGCCTGCTGATGGCGCCAATGTAGACGCCTTCTTGCATTGGATTGCCAATTTTCCATGACGCCACTTCTTTCACAAAAGCGTCTACATAGGCTGTATAGACTTTTTCATGCACATAGATTCTTTCAACCGCACAACAGCTTTGCCCATTGTTGTAAAAAGCGCCATCAGCCGTACCTTCGGCAACAGCAAGGACATCTTCAATATCATCGGTTACATAAAGCGGATCTTTTCCTCCCAATTCACACTGACAGGGAACCATCTTTGCTGCTACCTTTTCATAGATGTATTTACCGGTCTTGTAAGAGCCGGTGAAGAAATATCCATCAAGCGGAAGGTTTAGCAATATCTCTCCAGTTGAGGCGCCGCCAATGGCCACCTGAAATGCATTTTCTGGAACGCCAGCCTCTTTCAATAGCCTTTCGATATGCAATCCGGAAAGAGTGGCAAATTCTGAGGGCTTGTAAAAAACTGCATTGCCTGCAAGCAATGCTGGTACAAATACATTGGTTCCCACCAGATAGGGGTAGTTCCATGCGGAGATATTGCAGACCACGCCAAGTGGCTCATAACGGATCATCTCAGTCATTCCAGGGATGGCACTCATGATTTCTTCAGAAAGGTATCTCTCTGCATTGTTGGTCATCCATTCTATCCTTGTTATGGCACCATAGATTTCATTTCTGGACTGCTGCAAGGGCTTGCCAATTTCCTCTGTTAATGTTTTTGCCAGTGTTTCACAATTGGCAGCCAACAATATGTTATAGACCCGTATGATTTTTAACCTTTTTTCCAAGGGGATTGCAGACCATTCTTTTTGCCCTTCTTTTAAAGTATTGTACTTGTTTTCAAGACTGGATTGGTCATCTTGCTGAACTGATGTAATGATTGCTCCTGTTGCTGGATTTAGAATATTCATTTTCATATTACGCTGTTGTTGATGGCATCAAGGAATGCCTTTTTTATGTTGATGGAAAGCGGATGGGTTAGTTTTTTTTCCATCCGCTCAGGATGCCATTGCACACAGAGCATAAAGCCTTTGTCGGAGGGATCGCTGTATTCAATTGCCTCAATGGTTTGGTCTTCCGAAAAAGCAACGGCTTTGAGGGAAGCTGGGAGGGATGAAGGATCGATGCACTGGTGATGGGCACTGTTCACTTCTCCTGTTTCCACACCAGAAATGCTGTGAAGCAATGAGGACGCATCAATTTCGATCGAATGTTTTTTATCCACTTCCAATTTCCTGTGCACTTGGTTTTTTTCTTCTCCCAGGTCCTGGATCAGCCGGCCACCCTCGAGGATGTTGACAAGTTGTTGCCCTCTGCAAATGCCGAGGATAGGGAGTTTTAGCTGTTTTGCATGCTTGTATATTTTCGACTCGAAATCGTCACGATGCTGCTGAAACATCAACGGCATGTTGGGATACTGATCATCACCACCATAATTGGATGGGTGAACATCAACCCCTCCCGTGAGAATAAACCCATCACACTGAAGCATGTCCTCAATATTGTTTTCTTCAAACGAAAGTGTTACCAGCTCAAAGGAACTGCCCAAGTCGTTTTCATCAAACCACTGCCAATAGTTGGCGAAATTGGTGGCAGTAAAACTAATCCCAATCTTTTTTTTCATGCTACAGGGCTTTGCTGTAGAGGTTCCTGAAATCTTCCCTGCTAACAGGTTTTGGATTGTTGGGATGTGCAAAATCTGCCAGGGCAAGATCAGCCAGTGTGTCAAGGTGTTCTTCTTTCACGCCTATTGACCGCAGTTGAGCAGGTATGCCAATCTTGCTGTTGAGTTCCTGTAAGAAGGCAACCACGCCTTGTCCTGTTTCGTTCTTGAGTTCCAGGGTTCTGGCTATTTTCCTGAACTTGTCTTCAGATCCTTCAATGTTGAATTCCATCCCGTAGGGAAGATTGATGGCGTTGGCAAGCCCATGGTGCGTGTCCAGCAAAGATGAAAGGGGATGAGCCAGTGAATGCACTACCCCAAGTCCTTTCTGAAATGCTACGGCTCCCATAAGTGATGCAATCAACATGTTGCTGCGGGATGCGAGATCTGGCTTGTTGACAGCCTTTTCAATGGATTGACTGATCAATGAAATTCCCTCCAGGGCAATGCCTTCGCAAAGCGGGTGTGGCATTTTGGCGATATAGGCTTCCATGTTGTGCGTGAGTGCATCCATACCGGTAGCAGCTGTAACTGCTGGTGGAAGCTCCATGGTCAGCATGGGGTCTGCAAAAATGATTTTTGCAAGCAATTTGGGCGAGAACAATATTTTTTTCTGATGGGTTTCATCGTCTGCAATGATGGCGGATCTGCCTACTTCGCTTCCGGTGCCTGCAGTAGTTGGAATAGTAATGAAATGCGGTACATCGTTGGTTACATAAACATCTCCTCCAATCAGGTCATCGTATACAAAAAGGTCTTCGCGGTGGTTGATCCGCAAGGCAATTGCTCTGGCCACATCAATAGCCGCACCGCCGCCGATGCCGATGATGCAATCACTTTTTGATTGGTCATAGGCATCCGCACCTTTGTAAACATCTGATTTTACAGGGTTTTTATGGATGTCAGCAAAAACATCAACAGCGATATTTTTTTGTTTGATGTCTGTGATGATTTTCTTGAAAAAATCCAGTGATGCCACCACTGGGTCGGTAACAATCAAGGGTGATTTCAGGTTGTTTTTGACAAGATAATCGGGAAGTTCATTGACTGCTCCAGCACCAAACCTAATGGTTGTTGGAAAATTGTATTGGTATATTTTATCAAACATGTTCTTGTTTTAGATGATCTCAAAATAGCGTTTGTATTCCCAGTCGGTGACGGCTTTTAAATGTTGTCTCCATTCCCAGTCGCGGCTTTGTACAAAATGATCAACAAAAGCCTTCCCGAAAAGTTCTTCTGCAATGGGTGATGATTTCATTTGAAGGGTGGCATCAATCAACGTATGAGGCAAGGTTCCATTGGAATAATCGCGGTATCCATTTCCTACGGTAGCCGGTTGCTTCAATTTCATTTTCTTCGTGATGCCATACAAGCCTGCAGCAAGGCAAGCTGCCATGGCCAGGTAGGGGTTTACGTCTGAACCAATCACACGCGTTTCTATCCTGCAGGCATTGCTGCTGCCGTTTAAAACGCG
>JBJOOI010000196.1:0-4087 GCA_046051375.1 Bacteroidota bacterium
AAATTTAGCGCCTTTTAATCCATTCGCTTCAAACGCACTCTCAATCTTTTTCTGGATTTCAGCCACTGTAAAACGCTCAGCCAAAGTTGATGGAGCCATCATTTTCAACAACTCTTCGGAGGAACCTTGGGGCAATGCATCCTGGGGTATGGCAGGTGCCAGCCGCAGTTTTTCTTCAACCAGGTTTTCCACCACCTCATACTCCACTTCTTGTACCTTGAACCTTACCTGCTCCTTACGGATGGACACAATATTCTTCAACCAGGAATATTGGATGACAATAATGCCTATCAGCGAAATGCTGATGAGTATGGTAAGAACTGTAAAAATGCGCTTCATCCTCAGACAAAAATAAGTTTAGCCTTCCATGAAGTTACATAAAGCCAGATGATTTAACTTAGGTTTATGAACAGGATTGAACGGGGTCAGCTGTTGATTGCAGAACCTTTTCTGAAAGACCCCAACTTTCAGCGCACGGTTGTATTGCTTTGCGAACATGAAACAACCGGCAGCTTTGGTATTACCATCAACAGGATCATAGACGAAAAGGTCGCTGATGTTCTTGAAGGCATTGGCAACCATGAACTGCCATTGTTTGAAGGTGGACCTGTAGGCCTGGACCAACTGCACTTTCTGCACCGCCTTCCCTATCAAATTCCAGGCGGAAAGAAAATCGCTGAAAATATCTACTGGGGAGGAAACCTTGAAGCCGCCAAATACCTGATCAACAGTGGAAAGGCTGGAAACGATGGCATCAGGTTCTTCATTGGCTATGCGGGATGGGAATCAGGTCAATTGAAACAGGAAATGAAAGAAAATAGCTGGTTGTCTGTGCAGGCTACGGAAGAAATTATCTTCCATGAAGATCCCAAAAGCATGTGGAAAGCAGCTGTAAAACAGCTGGGAGGAGAATTTACGGAGATGATCAATTACCCTCTGGATCCCTCTTTCAACTGATCTGATCAGTTTTCATTCTGATCGAAAGCAGCCAAATCATCATTCCAAGAAAAGCAACAATCGAAAGAGCAAGGCGCAAGCCTGTTTCCTGGGCAATAAACCCGATGATGGGTGGTCCGAATAAAAATCCCATAAAACCAATGCTGCTGACAGCTGCAATGGCAGCAGAAGGAGCCATGGACTTGCTCTTGGCTGAGAGCATATAAACAATGGGGATTACAGAAGATACACCCAATCCAACCAATGCAAAGCCGATTATGACAGCCCCGGGTGAATTGATCGCAAGCGCCAGGCTCATGCCTATGCATACCAGGATGCCGTTCAGTTTCAACACCGTTGAATAGCCGAAGGCCTGCAAAAGCCTGTCACCAAAAAATCTTCCTAAAGCCATGCACAATGCAAACGCTGTATACCCCACTGTACTTACTTTACTGAGTTCATGAACTACCTGCCTGTAATATAGCGAACTCCAATCGGCCATAGCCCCCTCTGACATGGCGACACAAAAACAGATGAATCCCATCAGCAGCAATCCCCGGTTGGGCAATGCAAATACCTTCTGCGGATGCTCCACGGCAGCATCTTTGATCAGTGAAAAGGAGAAGAACAGTGCTACCACTGCCGCTGCAATGGAGATGACACCAAAATGCATTTCCATTGACCACCCAGCAGACATGGTCCATCCGGTGATGGCTGCAGCAAGGAAAGCACCCAGGCTCCACATGGCGTGAAGTCCAGAAAGAATAGGCTTTTTAAGCTGGTGCTGAACAGAGAGCCCCTGTGTATTCATGGCGATATTGGCAAAATTTCCAATGATACCGAACAGAAAAAGGATGATGGAAATGCTCAATACGGAATGGGCCTTTGAAATCAAATAGAGCAGAACAATGTATAGGAAAATTGAACCCACGGATGCCTGCTTGCTGCCCAAACGCTGCACTACCCAGCCTGCCACTGGCAATGCCAGCAATGCTCCCAAGGGCAACATAAAAAGGACTGCACCCAATTCAGCCTCGTTGAGTGCAAACATATCCTTCACATCAGGAATCCTGGAAGCCCAACTGGAAAAGATGAGCCCTGCAAAGAAAAAATACAATGAAATGGCTGTTCTGGGCATTGTTCAAAAACTGGAGTAAAGATAAAAAGGGACCAATGGTCCCTTTTTTATACAATAATATCAGGTATTTTATAATGCTGTAGCACCTTCTACAAGGACAGATACCTTGTTGTCCAATACTTCTATGAATCCGCCTGAAATTTTAAAGGAATTGTTTTTGCCGGTTTTGTCAAGCAAAATTTTCACAACTCCTGAACCAAGGGCACTCACAATGGGTGCATGCTTTTCCAGTACTTCAAATGATCCGCTGACGCCCGGCAGTTGAACTCCGTAAACATCTCCTGCGAACAATTTTTTCTCTGGTGTCAATATCTCTACCTGCATGTGCATTTCTTATTTGTTATTCGATTAACCTTTGGCAGCTTCCATCATTTTCTTGCCTTTTTCAATGGCATCTTCAATGGTTCCAACCAGGTTGAAAGCCGCTTCAGGATACTCATCAACCTCGCCATCCATGATCATGTTGAAACCGCGGATGGTATCTTCGATGCTAACGAATACACCCTTAAGACCGGTGAACTGCTCGGCAACGTGGAAAGGCTGGCTGAGGAAACGCTGAACCCTTCTTGCACGGGATACAGTCAGTTTATCTTCATCGCTCAATTCATCCATACCAAGGATGGCAATGATGTCTTGCAATTCTTTGTAACGCTGAAGAATCAACTTAACCCTGTTGGCGCAATTGTAATGGGCTTCACCCACAATCATTGGGGTCAAAATCCTTGACGTTGAATCCAATGGATCTACCGCAGGATAGATACCCAAGTCAGCAATCTTACGGCTCAATACCGTGGTTGCATCAAGGTGAGCAAATGTTGTTGCAGGAGCCGGATCGGTAAGGTCATCCGCTGGAACGTAAACCGCCTGAACCGAGGTAATAGAACCATTCCTGGTTGAAGTGATACGCTCTTGCATCAATCCCATCTCAGTAGCCAGCGTAGGCTGGTAACCCACCGCTGATGGCATCCTTCCCAGAAGGGCTGATACTTCTGAACCTGCTTGCGTGAAACGGAAGATGTTGTCTACAAAGAAAAGAATGTCTTTACCTTTTCCTTCGCCATCACCGTCACGGAAATATTCTGCAATGGTCAAACCACTCAAGGCAACCCTTGCACGGGCTCCAGGAGGCTCATTCATCTGACCGAAAACAAATGTTGCTTTTGAATCTTTCAATCCTTCCATGTCCACCTTGTCCAGGTCCCATCCACCTTCTTCCATGCTGTGCTTGAAGTCATCACCATATTTCATGATGCCTGCTTCAATCATCTCTCTCAGCAAATCATTTCCCTCACGGGTACGCTCACCCACACCAGCAAAAACCGACAAACCACCATATCCTTTGGCGATGTTGTTGATCAACTCCTGGATCAATACAGTCTTGCCCACACCAGCACCACCAAACAGACCGATCTTACCACCTTTTGCATAAGGTTCGATAAGGTCAATTACCTTGATACCAGTGAAAAGTATTTCAGAGGCTGTGCTCAGGTCTTCAAATTTTGGCGGCTTGGCATGAATGGCCCTTCCGTTTTCTTTTGAAACAGCAGGCAATCCATCGATGGGATCTCCTGTAACGTTGAAAAGACGACCATTGATGGCTGCACCAGTGGGCATAGAGATGGCCCTGCCTGTATCAAGCACTTCGGTACCCCTTACGAGACCTTCGGTTCCGTCCATGGCAACGCACCTCACACTGTCTTCTCCAAGGTGCTGTTGCACCTCCATTACAAGCGTATCGCCATTTTCCCTTTTGAGCTCAAGAGCGTTGTAGATCTCTGGGAGCTGACCTTCAAACTGAACGTCAACCACCGCACCGATCACCTGTTTGATTTTACCTCTGCTGGACATGATTATTGTTTAAATTGGATAAAAGTCGATTTCCGGCCGCAAAGGTAAGCAGGATGGGATGATTAGAAAAATTGCACGCAACAATTTTCTCACATTCGTGAAAATCAATCAAAGGAAGTTGTAAAGGATAGCCGCCAGGACCGCTCCCAGGACAGGGCCAACCAC
>JBJOOI010000197.1:0-4055 GCA_046051375.1 Bacteroidota bacterium
ATCTTTCTGCAATCGGACCTCAAGGAGCTGAAAAAGTTTGAGAACACGATTGATGACGAATTGCATGGGGCACCCATTGCCTACTTTTATGCAGTTGATCAGGTTTATACAAAACGAACCAAGGAAGTTGCTGCGTATTACCCTGAATTATTGCAAAATCCCTTTCAGTTTACCACTGATGAATCTATAGTCTTAGATCCAGAAAAGCTGGATTATCCGAAAAATGAATCGGCAAGAAAAGATTCTTGGAGAAAAAGATTAAAATTCCTGACCCTTGAACGCCTTTCGGATTTGATGGATCAACGCAATACATTGAAAAAAGGAGATACCGCCTATAAGTCGGATGCAGATCTTGAAAAAGATGCCAGGGCAAAAGTGAAGCTCATGATGACAAGGAATTTTGATCGAATCATCATTAAAACCAAGCCAGACGAGAGATTTGACATGTTGGTCAATGTTATCACCAATTTCATGGATCCTCATACCACATTCTTTCCTCCGCTGGAAAAAAGATCATTTGATGAACAAATGAGTGGTAGATTTTATGGCATTGGCGCATCATTGCGCAATGATGAGGGTGGTGCCATCAGGATTGCTACCATTGTAGCGGGTCTTCCAGCCTTTAAATCACAACAGCTCGCAGTCGGAGACCAAGTTTTAAAAGTAGGACAGGCGGCGGAAGAGCCTACAGATCTGACTGGTTTTGAAACAGAAGATGCAGTAAAGCTGATCAGGGGTAAAAAAGGTACTGAAGTGAGGTTAACAATCAAAAAAGCAGATGGAACAATTAAGATTGTTTCAATGATCAGGGATGAAGTAGTTTTAGACGAAACCTATGCCAAAAGTGCAGTGATCAATGAAGGTGGAAAAAAGATTGGATACATATTTCTCCCAGAGTTTTATGCAGATTGGGAAAGACCCAATGGTGCAAAATGTTCCCAGGATGTAGCCAAGGAAATCATTAAACTGAAAGAGCAAGCTGTTGATGGGATCATCATGGACCTCAGGAACAATGGCGGCGGTTCTTTGTATGATGTTGTGCAGATGGTAGGATTCTTTATCCCAGAAGGCCCCATTGTCCAGGTAAAGGACAGGGAAGGTAACCCTCAGGTACTCAGGGACAGGGATCGTTCAGTTTTGTATGATGGGCCTTTGGCCGTAATGGTCAACGAATTTTCTGCCTCAGCTTCTGAAATATTTGCAGCTGCCATTCAGGATTATGGTCGTGGAGTTGTCATTGGAAGTACTTCCACCTATGGAAAAGGCACTGTTCAAAGGAACATTGGATTGGAACCCAGCACCGGTCTCTTCAATAAAGAGGCTACAGATATTGGCACCATAAAATTGACTTTGCAAAAATTCTACCGCATCAATGGTGGATCTACGCAGCTCAAGGGCGTAACACCCAACATTATTCTTCCTGATCAGTATGAGACCCTCAAATACAGGGAAAAAGACAATCCAGATGCACTGCCATGGGATGAAATTCCCAGGGCTTTTTACAACAGAATTTCTCCAGGTTATGACCTGGAATATGTGAAACGAACCAGTGCTTCAAGGGTTGCAGCCAATCCAACATTCAATGCCATCAAGGAATCTTCCAGTCTTATGGAAATAGCAAATCAGCGGGTGTATTCCCTTCAGTTGAACAAATACCGTGAAGGTCAGAAAAGCCTCCGCGAGTCGTTCAAGAAAATTGAAGAAATGAACAAATCAACCAAAGTGATGGAAGTGAAAATGCTCGATTTGGACCAGAAAAAACTGTCAGCAGACAATGATAAACTGGAAAGGCGTAAGCAATGGATCGGAAACCTCTCAAAAGATATTTACATTAATGAGACCTGTCAAATCATCTCTGACATGATAAGACAAGTTGTTTTGGTCAAAGGAAATTAACTGTCAGCGCCCAACACAACACCATATTTTGTTTGCAGTATTTTTCTATGGTGTAACCAATGACCAATGATGATGTATCCAATGGAGAGCAAGCTTATTTGCTCTCCATTGTCAGTTATGCCTGAACGGCTCAGCCAATCCTCATCAAAGCTTTTGAAAAGGAGTGCTGTGGCAGATCTTACATGAACGAATTCCTGAACAAGCAATTGAACATCATAAGATTTTTCTGATTCAATCGCATATTGATTTTCTTCAAAACTCCTGATAGGATGAGGGTCTTGTCTGGCAATGGATAGTGCCCTAAAGGCAAAAATCATTTCAGCATCAATGCAATGCCTCAGCAGGGTATTGATGCTCCATTTACCTGGGGCATAAGCGAAGGTACTGTCAATGGAAGAGATGATTTTTAAATCCCGTTCAAGCAAGTTGACAGAATCAAACAGCAAACCTCTGATTTTTCCTGGCTCAACCTGTTCCACATAACGGTTGAAAAAAGCAGGGTGCCTTATGGCAGAACTGATTGGTGTCATTTCCTATTTTTTGGTTTTTGTATTGGGCTGATTGGTGCTTCCTTCCACTGCCTTTCTTTCTCCTTTAATGGTTGATGCCAATTTGAGTGCATCCATTGCATTGACAATTCCTCCTGTTCTTGAAAGCTGATCCAAACTCGTTTTTTCATCCTCAGTTCCAGGTTTTGTAAAACTGATTATTGATGGTTTCATTGCAGATTGCTCAATGATATTTTTTACCTGTTCTGCTGATAAATCAGGATAGTAGGAGAGGATGAGGGCAGCCAAACCAGCAACTACAGGGGAGGCCATGCTCGTACCATCCTTGTCTCCATAGGTATTTCCACCCGGGATGGATGAATAAATTTTAACCCCGGGTGCAAAAACATTTACCTCACGTTTTCCATAATTGGAAAAAGAAGCAGCCAAATCTGATTCTGTTGCACCACTGGCTCCAACATTTATCCAATTGGAAAAAACCCTGAGTGTGTCATTCTCAAAATTGCGGGAGGGGAAATTATCTTCAGTATCAATATTTTTGGAATCATTGCCTGCGGCATGTACCAACAGGACTCCTTTTGACTCAGCATATTTCACTGCATCATCAACCCATTTTTTCTCTGGTGAAAAACTTTTTCCAAAACTCATGTTCACCACCCAAGCTCCATTGTCTACTGCGTATCGGATTGCATTGGCAATATCCTTATCGTGCTCGTCACCATCCGGAACTGCACGGATGGTCATTATTTCTACATTGTTGGCAATCCCATTGATACCAATTTTATTTTGTCTTGATGCTGCAATGATTCCTGCAACATGGGTACCATGGGATGCATCAGTTCCCATAAGGTCATTGTTGCCATAAAATCGATCATTGATATCGTTGTAATTGTCTTTCACAACATCCTGCCTATACCTGATGGGTTCTTTTTCCAAGGCATCCACCTTGGATTTTTCGCCTTCATAAAATTGAATGAGGTCAGTAATCAAGCTAACATTGGTGTTTTCCATTTGTCTGGTTTGCTGGAAAAGACCCAATAAAACTGATTTTGCCTTGATCACTGCAGCTTCTGAAGGTTTGAAATCCTGAAGTTCATCACCCGTATAACTTTGCTTCCCCATAGACAATTTCAAAATGCTGTCTGCTGAGGGAATTTTGGCAACCAAATCCTTGAGTATCAATATGTACATGCTTGCTTCCTTGGCTTGTGCTTCAATTTGGTTTTTTGCTTTTGTAAACAATTGAAATTGTATTTTTTTCTCACCAGTAAGGCTGTTTACATCTACATTACCATTTCCAAATTCAGGTTTAAACTTGTAATACACCCTTACTCCTTCATAGCTGTCTTTGCTTACGTTTTTACCATCTTTTCCTCCGATAAAGTTCCATCCATGGACATCGTCGGTATAACCGTTTTTGTCATCATCAATCCCATTTCCAGGGATTTCCTTTCTGTTTTTCCATAGGATTGGTTTTAAATCCTCATGAACAGTATCAATGCCTGAATCTATGACAGCTACAATAACCTTTTTTTGGGGAGTCTTGCCTATCAAAAATTCACTATAGGCCTTTTCCAGTGAGATGCCATAAATGCCTGTTGACTGATGATCCTCCAAATGCCAACCTTTTTTGTAGGCATCAGGTTTTTC
>JBJOOI010000198.1:0-4048 GCA_046051375.1 Bacteroidota bacterium
TGTTTGGCAGATAAATACAATCAAGATTATGCTCGAACAAGGCAATATACATTTACCGGAAGGATCCATCGAGAAGCAGACCACAACGCTGAACCTTGGTCCTACACATCCTGCAACCCATGGTGTTTTTCAAAACATCCTGGAAATGGATGGAGAGCGCATCATCAAGGCGGATTCCACTGTGGGCTATATCCACAGGGCGTTTGAGAAGCTTGCAGAACGCAGGCCTCTCAACCAGATCACTACTTTGACCGACAGGTTGAATTACTGCTCTGCCCCATTGAACAACATGGGATGGCACCTGACCTGCGAAAAATTATTGGGGGTCAAAACACCCAAGCGTGTTGATTACCTGCGTGTGATCATCATGGAACTTTCCAGGATCTCCGATCACCTGATTTGCAATTCGATTGTGGGTGTGGATACGGGTGCTTACACAGGGTTCCTCTATGTAATGCAATACCGTGAGTTGGTGTATGAAATTTATGAGGAAGTCTGCGGATCACGCCTTACCACCAACATGGGTAGGATCGGAGGATTTGAACGCAATTTTTCCAATGTAGCCTTCCAGAAAATTGAGAAATTCCTCGAGGAATTTCCCAAGGTTTGGAAAGAGTTTGAAAACCTTTTTAACCGCAACAGGATCTTCATCGAAAGGACCGTGGGCACAGGTGCTATTTCTGCCGAAAGGGCATTGAATTATGGCTTCACCGGACCCAACCTCCGCGCAGCAGGTGTGGACTATGATGTGCGTGTTCATTCACCTTATTCTTCTTATGAGGATTTTGATTTCATCATTCCAGTAGGAACCACCGGCGACAATAACGACCGATTCCAGGTAAGGAACGAAGAGATCTGGCAATCACTGAGCATCATCCGCCAGGCCTACCAGAAAGTGCAGGCATTCAAGGGAACTGAGGCTGATGTATACCATGCCGATGCACCCGAATACTACCTTCCTGCCAAAGCGGATGTATATACCAAAATGGAAGCTCTGATCTACCATTTCAAGATTGTAATGGGAGAAACAGAAATTCCTTGTGGAGAGGTCTACCAAAGCATCGAGGGTGGCAATGGAGAGTTGGGATTCTACCTCATCAGTGATGGTGGAAGAACCCCTTACCGCTTGCATTTCCGCAGGCCTTGTTTCATTTATTATCAGGCATATTCAGAGATCGTGAAAGATACCATGCTCAGTGACGCCATCGTAACATTGAGCAGTCTTAACCTGATCGCTGGAGAAATGGACGCATAAAGCAAAACACAAGCAATGGTAAAGTTTTCAGAAGATAAGTTGAAGGAGGTGCAGTTGATGATCGACCGCTATCCTGAGGGCAAACAGAAGAGTGCATTGATTCCTCTTTTGCATTTGGCACAGGAAGAGTTTGGTGGATGGTTGAGTGCAGAAACCATGGACTATGTTGGCTCCCTGCTTGGCATTGAGCCCATTGAAGTTTACGAGGTGGCCACGTTCTACAGCATGTACAACCTCAAACCCGTTGGCAAACATGTTTTCGAGGTTTGCCATACAGGTCCTTGCATGCTCAAGGGCAGTGATGACATCATTGGATACATCAAAAGCAAATTGGGCATCAAGGTGGGTGAAACAACCGAAGATGGCATGTTCACACTTAAAACAGTGGAATGTCTTGGGGCCTGTGGATATGCACCGATGATGCAAATGGGCATCGATTACAGGGAGCACCTGACCGAAGCCAAAGTGGATGAGATCATCGCAGCCTGCAGAAACAAACAATAGAAGACCAGTAAAGCATAAAGCAAAATGGCAACAAAATTATTATTAGCAAAGGCCCATGTAGAAGGGATTCGTCACTTCGATGTTTACAGAAGGGAAGGTGGATACGCTGCGGTGGAAAAGGCCCTAAAAATGGAACCGGCTGCTATCGTGGAGGAAGTGAAGAAAAGTGGACTGCGTGGCAGGGGTGGTGCAGGATTTCCTTCAGGCATGAAATGGAGTTTCCTTGCAAAACCAGAGGGCGTTCCCCGTTACCTGGTTTGCAATGCAGATGAATCTGAACCAGGCACATTCAAGGACAGGTACCTGATGGAGTTCATTCCCCACCTCTTGATCGAAGGCCTCATCGTTTCATCTTTTGCCCTTGGCAGCAACAGAACATACATTTATATCCGTGGAGAATATGCATGGATTGTAGGTATCCTTGAACAAGCCATCGCAGAAGCCAAACAGAATGGTTTCCTTGGAAAAAATATTTTGGGATCAGGGTTTGATTGTGAGATTTATGTGCAGCGTGGTGCAGGTGCTTATATCTGCGGTGAAGAGACAGCCTTGATCGAATCATTGGAAGGAAAGCGCGGCAATCCCCGCATCAAGCCTCCATTCCCCGCCATTAAAGGCCTCTGGGACTGCCCAACGGTTGTCAACAATGTTGAAACCCTTGCTGCCGTTGTTCCCATCATGAACATGGGTGGAGAAGAATACGCCAAGATTGGTGTTGGACGCTCTACCGGTACAAAATTGATCTCTGCTTGTGGCAACATCAACAAGCCTGGTGTGTATGAAATAGACATGACCATTTCTGTGGAAGAATTCATTTACAGCGATGAATACTGTGGTGGTATTGCCAATGGCAAAAAGCTGAAGGCCTGTATCCCCGGTGGTTCCTCAGTTCCGATTCTTCCTGCCAATCTTTTGTTGACAACAGCAAAAGGTGAGCCCCGCCTGATGAACTATGAAAGCCTTTCTGATGGTGGCTTTGCTACCGGTTCGATGATGGGATCCGGTGGATTCATTGTCCTGGACGAAGACCAGTGCATTGTGAAGCATACCCTGACCCTTGCCCGTTTCTACAGGCATGAGAGTTGCGGACAATGTTCACCATGCAGAGAAGGTACGGGATGGATGGAAAAAATCCTTGGTAAAATTGAAAGTGGAAAGGGTGCCATCAGTGATATTGATTTGTTGTGGGATATCCAACGCAAGATTGAAGGCAATACCATTTGCCCATTGGGTGATGCAGCAGCATGGCCTGTAGCAGCAGCCATCAGGCATTTCAGGGATGAATTTGAGTGGCATGTCAACAATCCTGAATTGTGCCAGACACAAAACTATGGATTGGCACATTACGCAGATCCCATCCATGTTCCAGCATAAGTAAGGGTTAAGTCTCTTTAAAAAAAATATATGTCCGAAGCAGTCAAAACAGTAAAAGTAACAATAGACAACATCACGGTGGACGTGCCCATGGGAACGACCATCTTGCAAGCCGCGCGCATGATTGGCGGGGATGTTGTTCCTCCTGCAATGTGCTATTACAGCAAACTCCAGGGCAGCGGTGGTAAGTGCCGTACCTGTCTGGTGGAAGTCAGCAAGGGAAGTGAGGCCGACCCTCGCCCGATGCCCAAGCTGGTGGCCAGTTGCCGGACTGGTGTGATGGATGGGATGGAAGTGAAAAACATGACCAGTCCTAAGGTTGAAGATGCCAGAAATGGTGTTGTGGAATTCCTGTTGTTGAACCATCCCCTTGATTGCCCTGTTTGCGATCAGGCAGGCGAATGCCATTTGCAGGATCTTGGCTATTCGCACGGAAAACAAGGAACCCGTTATGAGTTCAAGCGCAGGACTTTTGAGAAGCATGATCTTGGTCCTTATATCCAGTTGCACATGACCCGTTGCATCCTTTGTTACAGGTGTGTGTTCACTGCAGACCAGCTCACAGACAAAAGAGCGCATGGTATTTTGAGCAGGGGAGACCATGCGGAAATTGCTACCTATATTGAAAAATCCCTTGACAATAATTTCATTGGAAACGTCATCGATGTATGCCCTGTTGGAGCCCTTACCGACAAAACCTTCCGTTTCAAAAACCGCGTCTGGTTTACCAAGCCTGTCAATGCACACAGGGATTGCAAATGCTGCTCTGGCAAGGTTACGCTTTGGCAACGCGGTGAAGAAGTCTTGCGTGTAACCGCAAGAAAGGACCAGTGGGGTGAAGTGGAAGAGTGGATTTGCAATGAGTGTCGTTTTGAAAAAAAGAAAACAACAGACTGGACCATTGAAGGTCCCACA
>JBJOOI010000199.1:0-4048 GCA_046051375.1 Bacteroidota bacterium
ACAGCCATTGTCAAGGAAGAGACCTTTGCACCCATCCTTTATCTTATTCCGTATGACAGCCTGGATGAGGCCATTGCCGTGCAGAATGCCGTGCCACAGGGACTTTCATCAGCCATCTTCACCCGGAATCTTACAGAAGCGGAAGCCTTCCTCTCGGTGAGGGGATCCGATTGCGGCATTGCCAATGTCAATATCGGAACCTCCGGCGCAGAAATCGGTGGCGCTTTTGGTGGAGAAAAGGCAACGGGAGGCGGAAGGGAAAGCGGCTCCGACAGCTGGAAATTTTATATGCGCCGACAGACCAATACAATCAATTATGGAACAACCATGCCTTTGGCCCAGGGGATAAGGTTTGAATTTTAGCGTCTAAAAATTGAACAACATGCGCACAGAAGATTCAAAAAACAAAGATCAATCTGCATCAACAGATTTCCTTCCATTGTTGGGGACTGATTTTGTAGAGTTCTATGTAGGCAATGCCAAGCAAGCAGCACATTATTATAAAACTGCTTTTGGTTATCAAAGTTTAGCGTATTCAGGTCCTGAGACAGGCGACCGTGAGAAAGTTTCTTATGTATTGAAACAAGACAAAGTACGCCTGATCCTTACAACAGCTTTGCATGCTGATCATCCTATTGCGCAGCACACTAATTTTCATGGTGATGGAGTGAAGGCCATTGCACTCACTGTGAATGATGCGCGTGATGCTTTTCATCAAACAACTTCCAGGGGTGCAAAAGCTTATATGGAGCCAAAGGAAATGAATGATGAGCACGGCACAATTGTAATGAGTGGAATACATATTTATGGAGATACCGTTCATTTGTTTGTAGAGCGAAAGAATTACAATGGAATATTTTTACCAGGATACAGAGAGTGGAACGCTGAATACAAGCCAGAGCCTGTGGGCCTAAAGTATATTGATCATTGTGTAGGAAATGTTGGATGGAATGAAATGAATCCTTGGGTGAAGTTTTATGAGGATGTGATGGGATTTAAAAACATATTGACATTCGACGACAAGCAGGTATCTACTGAGTATTCTGCATTGATGAGCAAGGTGATGAGCAATGGCAATGGGTATGTAAAGTTCCCCATCAATGAACCTGCCAAAGGGAAGAAAAAATCACAGGTAGAAGAGTATTTGGATTTCTATGGTGGTCCGGGTGTACAGCATATTGCTATCGCTACAGACAATATCATGGATACCGTCATGAAGCTCCGTTCAAGGGGTGTTGAGTTTCTTCAAGTTCCAGGCACCTATTATGATGATTTGGCAAACCGTGTTGGCCCCATTGAAGAGGATATCGATATGCTGCGCCCATTGGGTATTTTAGTAGACCGTGATGACGAAGGTTATTTGTTGCAAATCTTTACCAAGCCTGTTGAAGACCGCCCAACACTGTTTTATGAAATCATCCAACGCCGGGGTGCAAAATCTTTTGGTGCGGGTAATTTCAAAGCCTTGTTTGAAGCTTTGGAAAGAGAGCAGGGATTAAGAGGGAACTTGTAGATTTCAATTGTTTTTAAACATTTCGCGCACTTGTTGACCATCACCTGTTAGTTCCCAATGTGCGAGTGTTACAGGTATATCCCCAATGGCATTCATACGATCAAGAAATTGGCGAATAGAGAAAGGTTCTCCTTTGCTTTCTTGTTGTTTGGCTATGGTTGCAATAGCATGTTCAATGAGGTATTTCCCTGTGATATAACTGGTGCCGTATCCAGGCTGACGCATGTACAAATGTTGTTCAAAGATCCTTAGTTCTTTTTCTGTTTTCATCCATCCACGAGGGGTATATTCCATGTGTATATTTCCAGCTTCTTCCATCGTCATTAGATTGGCGTGGGCGTAAAGCGAACCTAATCCTCTTGCAGCGCGTTGCGCAATGAGGATATAAACAATTTCTTTGCTGCGCGGACTATCATCATAAAGTCCTCCTTGCATGAATAACTCTTCAACTGCAGTTGCCATTCCTTCATTTCTGCTGTCGAAAATGTTATAGAGGGATGCTGTTCTTCTTAGTTCGCAAGGATGTGGTTCATTGTCCATTTGGGCAAGTTCAAACCAATGGTAAAAATGAGAAAAAAGTGGTCGAGGATCGAGATGCGAAGTGATGTAAAAAAAATTACGTTTCTCCTTTGGAATGAAACTTCCAAGATGTTGATCCAGCGCAGGTTTGAAGTAATCCTTTACTGTAATCATTTCCTCTTTGTTCAGAAAATCGAGTAAATTCTTTGCTGCGTTTTCTGAAAGGGTTTTATAGGATTCTGGTGAAATTGCTTCTTTGAGTTGAGGAAGCTTTCTGTTGCGGTGTTCTTCCATTTTTAATGCAGTCCATGCCCGATCAAGTTCTCTTTTTAGCAACATCACTTGATCGTCCCATGTGAGTGGAACAAGATGAACATTTTTGAGGTACCAGTTATAATTCTCTTTTCCAATACCTGAAGGTCCGTTTTTTGTAATGGACTTTTGTTCAAGCCACTGAACCAATTGAACAGTTGATTGAATGGCTTGATTTATTTGAGCGATGAGTTCTTTATCATTACCTACACCTGGTTTTTTTATTAGATTCTTTAAATCATCAACCTGGGTTTTTATGTCTCTTATCCCAGTAATCCATAATTCTCTTGCATTGCCAGTTAAGTTAATTTTTGCTTGTTCATTCAAAGGTGCGATTACCTTGATTGTTGCAATCAATTTGTTTCTTTCTGATGCTGATAGCGGAAAGCTGTAGGTCCAGAGTTCGGTTATCATATGGTGCGTGGGTCCCTCATGCGCAGGCACATCACTTTTTTCTGTCCACACAGATTTATAAAAAGCAGGATCTCTTTCCCAGGGTTTCAGTATGCGAAAATTAAAATCGAATCCATTCATTTCGGCCATCAACAGATGCCAATCAGCTTGTTGTTCAATTGGCCATGCGGTTGTATCAATTGATAATAATTGTTCCTTTAGTTTTTTGAATGCAGGCATCCGGGAAATAAAAGTGACTTTCGTATAATCAGGTGCTCCATTTTTTAAGGGTTGTTGCTCAAATGCCCGCCATTTTTTATACATAAGAACCAACTGCTCATGGCCATCTCTATTAACCTCTTTGAAGGAGAATGATGATAAGGTAACAGTAATAAGAGCTAACGTAACAAGATAACGTGCAGACATAATTGTATATATTTTCAAATTACAATTGGGATATTTTTTGAAATTCAGACCTTATTTATATAATACCCAGAGAAAGCTAAGATAAGTTGCAAAGAAGAATACCCAGAACATTTGGTAAAACCTTCGAATGCTTTTCTGTTCATTTAAGCGAGCAGTCCGAAGATGTATTAAAAATGCAACACTCAGTACAATCAAACTATACATCAACATATGCTCTGCTGCTGTATAGCTCCAAAAAATACACCAGCCATAAGCAGTCATCACAAATCCTGCTCCTAAATACAATGCAGTTTTGGGAGAATACAACAAAGGGAATGTTTTGTATCCAAAATGGGCATCACCAGCCCTATCGGGTAAGTCCTTGTACCAGGCAATGGCCAGGCTAAATGCTGAAATGAAAATGGTAAGCGGATAAATAACTGGTTCAATTTTGAAGGTGCCTTGAAACATTTTCGAAAAATGCAAAGCCATGCCAATATTGACCAATACACCACGGACAATTGTAATGGCCAATGCTGCAGGCAGATGGTGTTGTTTGAGTTGAATGGGGGGGACAGAATACGCAATGCCCAATAAGAGAATCACAACAATCAACAATAGTAATACCCAATTCAGCAATGCTGCTGCACCAACCGCAATAATTCCTGAAATAATTACTATTTTCTTTGCAGTAGATATGCTTAACTCTCCAGAGGCTATTGGAAGCTCCGGCTTGTTTATTTTATCCAGTTCAACATCTATCACCTGATTTAAACCGGTGATGCAAACATTGCAGCCCAATGCCGAAACCAGGGTGGTGAGTAAAATGAAGTACTGAGCTGACAAACTTCCTCCTTGCAATAAAAACAAGACTACTATGCTGACTGTCGATCCAATGATGGTATG
>JBJOOI010000200.1:0-4044 GCA_046051375.1 Bacteroidota bacterium
CCATAAGTAACATCAAATGTTACAGTTTTGGTTACATCCCTGAGGGTAAGATCGCCAGTAAGGGCATATTTGTTGCCACCCAATGGCTTCATTGACTTGCTCACGAAGCTCATCTTGGGGAATTTCTCAGCATTAAAGAAATCATCGCTTTTCAGGTGACCATCCCTTTTCTCATTGTCTGTGTTCACAGAAGCAACATCAACAGAGAAATTCACTTTGGCATCAGAAAGATCAGCTTTGGAAGCCACCAGGCTGCCATCGAACATCCTGAATGAACCTTCTACTTCAGAAACCACCATGTGAGACACGGCAAATTTCACGTTAGAATGCGACTTGTCCACTTTCCATGTGGTCTGTGCCACGGCACCTGAAGCTCCTAAAAGCAAAAAAGCTGCAAGATTGAATAATTGTTTTTTCATTGTATTTGTTTTTGATGTTTAAACACTAAATTAATTCGTTTCACCAACATGGCAAAATGATTCCGTTAAGTTAGACAGATTTTCGGGGAATTTGTTCAACAAAAAGAAATTTTAAGACAAGCTGATTAATCCATAATTTTCCAAAAATTGATTCCAATGGCCATTTTAAGAAGGTTTTCATTGTTTTTACTGCTTGCTGCAATCATCAGCAATACCTCATTTGCTCAAAAGGTTTCCCTAGACCAATTCAAGTCCTGGAAACCCAGGAACATCGGTCCTGCGGGAATGAGTGGCCGTATCACTGCCATCGATGCAGTGGTGGCTGACCCCAATACCATTTACCTGGGTGCTGCTTCTGGCGGTGTTTGGAAAACCACCAACCAGGGTGCCAGCTGGGATGCTGTTTTTGAAGAACAGCCCATCCTCAATATCGGTTCCATAGCCATCCAGCAATCCAACCCTTCAACCGTTTGGGTAGGCACTGGCGAAGGAAACCCAAGAAATTCCATCAGCCTTGGAGAAGGCATGTACAAGACCATCGACGGTGGTAAAAGCTG
Source organism: Bacteroidota bacterium (assembly GCA_046051375.1). Lineage (GTDB taxonomy): Bacteria > Bacteroidota > Bacteroidia > Chitinophagales > Chitinophagaceae > Pollutibacter. The sequence continues at coordinate 977 of JBJOOI010000200.1, forward strand.
GAAAAGGATGGGGCTTGAGAAAACCCGCAACATCCACCGCATCATCGTAGACCCTTCCAACCCCAATACCGTTTATGCAGGCGCCATTGGCAATCCCTATGCTGAACATCCTGAAAGGGGCGTGTTCAAAACCACGAATGGTGGTGAAACCTGGGACAAGATCCTCTTTACCAACGATACTTCCGGCGTAGCCGACATGATCATGGATCCATCCAATCCCAACAAATTGTTTGTAGCCATGTGGCAACACCGCAGAACGCCCTGGAGCCTCAGCAGTGGCGGACCAGGCAGCGGTCTTTACATGACCTTTGATGGTGGAAAGAACTGGAAAAAATTAGGAGAAAAAGAAGGTTTGCCTGCTGGTAACCTTGGCAGGATCGGTCTGGCCATTTCCCGCAGCAACCCCAACCGTGTGTATGCATTGATTGAAGCAACAAAAAATGGATTGTATAAATCGGATGATGGCGGACAGACCTGGTCGCTCATGAACAGCAACCCTGAGTTTGTTTCCACCAGGCCATTCTATTTTCAGGAAATTGCCTGCGATCCGCAGAACGAAAACAGGCTCTGGCTGATCTATCAAATGATCTCCAAAAGCGATGATGCCGGAAAGAATTTCGAAGTGGTGATTCCTTACAATGGCATCCATCCAGACCACCATGCTTTCTGGATCCATCCCACCAATCCCAACTTTATCATCGATGGAAATGATGGTGGAATCGGCATCACAAGAGACAAGGGCAAGACATGGCTCTTTGATGAGAAGTTGCCCGTAGGTCAATTCTACCATATCAATGTAGACAATGAAATGCCTTACAACGTGATGGGTGGCATGCAGGACAATGGCAGCTGGCGTGGACCGGCCTATACCTGGATGAGTGGTGGCATCAAAAATTATTATTGGGACAACCTCTGGGGTGGCGATGGATTTGATGTAATGCCCGACAAAGATGATGCATCATGGGTATATGCCATGAGCCAGGGCGGATCTGTTGGTCGCTACAACGTTAAAACTGGCGAAAGCTGGTATGTTAAACCTCCTGCTCCAGACCTCAAAACAACACTGCGCTTCAACTGGAATGCTGCCATTGCACAGGATCCTTTTAGCAATTCAACCATCTATTTTGGCAGCCAGCATCTTCATCGTTCAACCAATAAAGGTGCATCATGGGAAATCATCTCACCAGATCTCTCTACAAATGACAGTGCCAAAATCGACCAAAGAAACAATGGTGGTATTTCGATAGACATCACTGGTGCGGAGAACTTCTGTACCATCATGACCATTGCCCCTTCATCCAAAGACAACAATGTGATCTGGGCTGGAACAGACGATGGCAATGTGCAAGTTACCAGAGACGGCGGTAAGACCTGGACGAATTTCAGGGGTAAAATACCAGGTCTGCCTGTTGGCGCCTGGATACCACAAATACAGGCTTCCAGGTTCAATGCAGCAGAAGCCTTCGTGGTGGCCAATGATTACAGAAGAGGCGATTTCAAACCCTATATTTTCAGGACCACAGATTTTGGAAAAACATGGACAAGGCTGGTGGATGAGAAAAAGGTAATCGGTTATGCCCTCTGTATTTTACAAGACCCCACTGAGCCCAACCTGATCTTTGCAGGAACCGAGCAGGGGCTCTGGGTAAGCCTTGACAATGGTGCCAGCTTCCAGCAGTGGAAGAATGGATACCCCAGCGTTTCTACCTATGACCTTGCCATACAGGAGCGCGAAGCGGATCTTGTGATTGCAACGTTTGGCCGTGCACTCTGGATCCTTGACGACATCAGGCCTCTGAGAAAACTCGCTGCCAACAAAGGCATGTTGAACAAGGCTTTTGTTGCCTTTGACAGCCGCAATGTGGTACAGGCCCAATTCAAGAATGCTCCGGGATATGAGTGGAGCACCTGGGGAATCTGGGATGCGGACAATAGGCCAGCCAATGCACCCATCTCCTATTTCATCAAAGCCTCCTCAGATACATCGGCAAAAGCCAAAAAAGATTCAGTTGTTGTAAAAATTTACAACGATAAAAATGAGGTAATCAGGAACCTCAGATGGGCTGCTGATTCAGGTTTCAACAGGTCATATTGGGGAATGGAAGAAAAAGGATACCGCACACCTGGTGCTGGTGGTGGAAGAAGAATGGGCGGTGGCGGTGGAGGCCGTGGAGGAGCTGAACCAGGAGGACAACAGGCTCTACCTGGTACCTACAAAGTGGTTTTGGCTTACAAAGGCATCAGCGATTCAACCATGATCACTCTCCTGGATGATCCAAGATTGGGCAACAGAAACAACATCAAGTTGGCACAGGCTGCTTTGCGTGCGGAACTGAAGAAAAGCGGGGATCAGCTCATTGAAGCGATGGACCTGCTGACAGAAGCTGATGAGGCAAGCAAAAAAGTGGAAACCTATATCAAGGAGATGAAAGGTGCTATGGTTGATTCCCTTAAAAAATCAACCAAGAAACTTCAGGACGAGATCAAGGTATTGAGAGAATTCATCAACGGTACAACCCAAACCAAGCAGGGCTACGGTCAGGTTCCTCAAATCACGGTCATGAACCAATACCAGCAGGCAAGCAGTGCCATCAGTTCCAAAGCCATTGAACCTGGAGCACAGGAAAAAATGTTGGTGGAAAGGGCCGCAGGCCTGATTGGTGAAGCTGTAAAAAAAGTTACTGCTTTCAAAGAAGGAAGCTGGAAAAAATACATGGATCAGGTCAGTGCAACGAAGATGGATCCTTTTGGAAAATAATATTTTGATTGAAAGCCATGGGTTGAGGAGGATTCCCTGACCCATGGCTTTTTTATTTAATTCCTGTTCACCAAAAACTGAAAAGGCTTGAGTCCATTGGGTTTCAGCACCTTGGAAATAGAGAGATGATCATGGAGAATCTTATAGCGATTGATGTCGATGAGTTCATAAGCAACACAGAGCGCAGCTGTTGTTTCAACATTTTGCAACAAGTTGTTCAGTACAGCAACTTCCATCTCAATGGAAGTTTTATCCCGAACATCATCCTTGCGGAGCAACAACAAATCCCTGGTTTGACGTTTCATAAATA
>JBJOOI010000201.1:0-4018 GCA_046051375.1 Bacteroidota bacterium
GAAAATAATAATTAATAAAGTAATTACAAAGAACTTTACTTCTTTGAGCATGTACTGTCATATCTATCCTGCAACTCAAGATTGGTTGCATCAATCAACGTATGCGGTAAGGTTCCATTGGAATAATCGCGGTATCCGTTGCCCAATGTTGCGGGTTGCTTTAACTTCATTTTCTTCTTTATACCATACAATCCTGCAGCAAGACAAGCGGCCATGGCCAGGTAGGGGTTTACGTCTGAACCAATCACACGCGTTTCTATCCTGCAGGCATTGCTGCTGCCGTTTAAAACGCGTAGCGCAGTGGTTCTGTTGTCTATGCCCCAGGTAAGCGTTGTTGGTGCCCAGGCTCCTTCAACCAGCCTTTTATAACTGTTGATTGTAGGAGCAAACATGGGAAGTATGTAGGGCAAGCAATGCAGTTGCCCAGCAATATAGCTTTTCGCAGTATCGCTCAAGCTGTCTTTGTCTTTACCGTCAAAGAACAGGTTCTTCTTGGATGTTTTATCCCAAAGGCTTTGGTGCACATGCCCACCGCAACCTGGAAGGTTTTCATTGATCTTGGCCATGAAGGTGGCCATGATGCCATGTTTATATGCGATCTCTTTCACGGCAGTCTTGAACAAGACTGCACGGTCTCCAGCTTCCAGTATTCCGGAGTGGGCTATGGCCGCTTCGTAGGTACCGGGTCCTGTTTCAGTATGCAATCCTTCAATAGGGATATCAAACCTGGTCAAAAGATCAAACAGATCAGTGAAAAAAGGATTATTGAGGGTAGACCTCAATACTGAATATCCAAACATTCCCGGGGTCAATGGGGTTAAATCCCTGTATCCCTTTTCGTTGGCAGATCTTGGGGTTTCCTCAAAATTGAACCATTCGAACTCCTGGGCAAACATGGGTGTAAAACCCATGCCAGATGCCTGATTCAAGACCTGTTTGAGCAACTGCCTTGGGCAAACAGGGGATGGGCCTCCTTTGTTGTCGTTGAGCTCTCCAAGGAAGAAAGGGAGATCGTTCTCCCAGGGAATTTTTCTGAAACTGTTGAGGTCTATCGATGCAGGGCTATCTGGGTATCCGGTATGCCAACCAGTGATGGTTGATTTGTCATACAATACATCCGCAGCATCCCATCCCATGATGACATCGCAGAAGCTGGTTCCTTTTTCAATGCTTGACAAAAATTTGGCAGTTGAAATATATTTTCCCCTCAAAATGCCATCCATGTCTGCATAGGCAATCTTCACTTTCCCGGAGGGATGTTTTTTCACATAACTGATGATATCCTTCTGATTCATGTGCTTGAATTAGGGTCAAAAATTAAGGATTATTTCAGGGAAGCCGAACTAAAAATTTTAAACACGGTAAAGCTTCCCAGCAAAAGCAAAAAATAGATTCCACCGAGCAGTTGATTGTACACCAACATGGCTACAAGAGACCCAAGGGCTATGGTCAATGCAATGATTGGAAATGCGGGGTAGAATGGAACACGAAAAGGCCTTTGCAAGCCAGGCTCTTTTTTTCGCAATACAACAACAGTGATCATCGAGATGATATAGAGGGTAATGGCTCCAAACACAGATATGGTGATGATTTCAGCTGTTCTGCCGGTGAGCAATGCGCCAATGCCTAACACCATGTTCAGGATGAGTGCATTGGCCGGTGTCTTGAATCTTGGATGAACCTTGCCCAGGATGGATGGCGCATAATTGACCCTGCCAAATTCAAAGCTTGCTCTTCCTGCCGCGAGGATAAGTCCATGAAATGAGGCTACAAGGCCAAACAATCCGATGGCAATCAACAGGTGATAAAGGGCATTGGATTCTCCAACTACTTTCCCCAATGCCAGAGGTAGGGGCGAGTCAGAGGCAGTTCCGTCTGCCTTGTATACAATCGCTTCCCATCCGGCCACACCAGTGGAGCTGACGAAGGTGAGGATGCAAAGCAATACAAGTGTTGCAATAGCGGATCCAAAGCCAATCAGGATGGTCTTCTGCGGCTTGATGGTTTCCTCTGCTACATTGGCCACTCCTTCAATGCCCAGAAAGAACCAGATGGCAAAGGGGATGGCAGCAAACATCCCAGACCAGCCATTGGGAAGTGCATTTTGTTTGAGGTTGGCCATTTCAATATGAGGAATCGTAATGCCTGCAAAAAGCAACAATTCGCCCACTGCAAAAACCGTGATGAACAGTTCAAACATGGCCGCTGCTTTTACACCATAAATATTCAATCCGGTAAAGAGGATATAACTGAAAATGGCAATATAGATGATGGGAATCTGCGGAAAGAATAGATTGAAATATGCGCCAATGGCAAATGCAATCGCTGGTGGCGCAAAAATGAATTCGATGTTCTGTGCCATCCCTGCAATGAATCCCCAGTTGGGACCCAGGGCCCGTTTGGCATAGTCAAATGCGCCTCCCGCTTTGGGAATGGCAGAAGCCAGTTCACAATAGCTGAACGTAAAGGTCACATACATGATGATGATGAAAAAAGTGGCGACCGCCAATCCAAGGGTTCCGCCTTTCTCCAGCCCGAGGTTCCATCCAAAATACATCCCAGAAATCACATAGCCCACGCCAAGGCCCCAAAGCATCAGAGGGGTCAAGGTTCTTTTGAGTTCGCCTGTATTCATTGGTTTGCTGTTGATTATGCTGGGTTAAATATACTGCAATCAATGCTTAGGATAGGCTTTATTTCCTTTGGTATAAAACCAGATCACCTTGTTCATCTCATCATCCCTTCCACCATCTACTTCCTTGAAGAGTTCATTTTGGGAAAGTTCGGCCAATTTTCTCTCTTTTCCACGCAATGCATTCAAGGGCTTGTTCATTTTGTCAAGAGGGATATTGTTTGAACGGACCGTATAAGTGGACTTGTTGGGTGTGGTTTGAAAACAATCGGTCATCAATCTTGATGTTGCGTCCATGATGTTCATCGGGGGGATGCCCAGGATCTGTTCAATGGTCCGGAGCATGGATACCTGATTATAATGGGTGGACACGAGTTTTCCACTGCTGTATGGACTTGCTACCAGGCCAACTGTCCTGTAGGCTGAAATATGGTCCCATCCTCCCTGAGAATCATCCTGGGTGATGAACACGACTGTTGAATCCCAGTGCTTGCTCTTGCTGATCATTTCCATGATTCTTCCAACGGCCAGATCATTGTCTGCCACCATGGCATCAGGGGTGGGGAAGTTGGGTGATGTTCCTGCACTGTGGTCATTGGGTAGGGAAAGCACCATCAGGTTGGGAAGGCTATCGCCTGATTCATATTTTTTCCAGTCTTCAATGAAAAGATCGGCACGCTGTTGGTCGCTGAAAACATAGTTGTCGCAATCAGGCATTGTCGGGTGAATGATAGGATTGAGCCTTCCGATGGTAGTCTTGTTGAACCAATCAGGCTTTTTCCCGGCGGTATAATTCTTGTACAGATCAATCCATTTTAACTGTGTATCATAGACGGTCTCACAGGCTTCTCCGTATACCCTTACCGTTTTTCCATGATCCAATGCATGGTTCCAGATAAAGCCCGATGGATTGTAGACAAGCGCATCCTCCTGCCGGTGGGGATAGCTCCTGAACCATGCACGCACATTTTTTTCAACATAATCAGAAACAATTCCTGCGTCGGTCCATTGATGGCCTTCTGCAGATGATTTTCCTGAGGCATTGTAATCATCCATCCATCCAAATTGTCTGGCCAATGCATGCATGTTGGGTGTAATCTTTTCACCAAAGACACAAAGACTGCTGTCGCCTCTTCCTGTTTTCATGTCTCCATATACCTGGTCATAGGTTTTGTTTTCCTTGATTATATACACCACATGTTTAAAGACCGAAGGCTCTCCAATCCTTTCTGGAACAGGCCTGGGCAGGGCATCTGCGCGGGGTGCCAAAGAAAGAATGTCCAATCTGTTGGTGAGGTTGAGTTGCGATACTTCAAGTGAATAAGCTTCAAGCATGGGCTTGTCTGGGACAGGAATAATGCTGACAGAAGCGAGCTCCTGATGAAT